>DAOSUS010000112.1 GCA_035378955.1 Candidatus Hydrogenedens sp.
TGTTTTCTTGTGTTTCTTTTTCCTGTTGAACAGTACTTATTGAAGCAGGTTTTGTTTCTTCTAATATATTTTTCTCGGATTTTGTTGGAGATGGTGCGACTTTTTGTTCCGAAGAAAAACAAGAAAAAAGAAGGGAAATCAGAACAAAACAAGTTATACTATGAACAACTTTTTTAAAAACACAAATAAAAATAGATTTGTCAATATTATCTATATTATTCCGTTTTAAAACTTTTATTTTCATAAGTTCATGTCTCAAATCAAATTGTTTAATATCTATTTTTTTTATTATAATAAATACAATCTGATAAAAAGAAAAATGAAAAATAGGAATGTTCTCTTGGAAAAAATATTTTTATGGAAGGGGGTAATTTATGCGTAGTATGACGGGGTTTGGAAATGCTTCAGGGATTGTTCGAAACGCAATTGTTTCGTTAGAAATAAATTCTGTAAATCATCGGTCTCTGGAAATATCTATTCGGGTTCCTTCCTTATGGGGACCTATCGAAACTTTTATAAGAGATAAAATACGCCAGAATATAAATCGTGGTAAAATCCATTTCTGGATGCGGAGGCAATCCTCCGAAACAACAGGTCCATCTTTTACCTTTAACGAAAATGTCGTTAAAGAATATTTAGAACATATAAAAAAATTAAAACAAATATTAAATACAGATGAAGAAATCTCCATAAACACATTAATTCAGTTGCCCGGTATATTTGAAACTACAATAACGGATGAGGAAATAGAATTGATTAAGTTAGAGATGGAACCTCTCATTGACCTTGTTATTGAAAATTTAAATAAATCAAGGGAAATAGAAGGTCAGGCTATAAAAAAGCAAATACAGGAACATTTTAATGAACTTCGTTCAGGAATACATATCTTAGAACAAAAGACACCAGAACTGTTAGAACAACAGAAAGAACGCATTCGCACAAAACTTGCGGAAATATCTTTAGACCCATCTATGAAAGAGGAACGATTGGCTATGGAGACCATCCTCTGGGCAGACAAACTTGATATTACCGAAGAAATAAATCGTGTAAATACTCATTTAAGCCGTGCGCATGAACTTTTAGAAATGGAACAAAATGGAAAACCTTTGAATTTTCTTATCCAGGAAATGGGTAGAGAATTGAACACAATAAGTGCTAAATTGCGAGATGCAGACCTTGCATGGCTATTGGTTCAAATGAAAACAGTACTGGAAAAAATCCGAGAACAAATCCAAAATGTGGAGTAAGTCGTGAAAAAGGAAAATTTGATAATTATAGTTTCCGCTCCATCAGGAGTAGGAAAAACTACAGTTATTCAATACCTGATGAAACAAAGGGATAACCTGGCTTTATCCATTTCTGCCACAACAAGAGCTCCTCGTCACGGGGAAAAGCATGGAGTGGATTATTATTTTCTTTCTACCGAAGAGTTTGAAGAAAAAATTAGAAATAATGAATTTGTAGAATATGCTCGTGTCCATGACGATTTATATGGCACTTTATATTCAGAAATCCATCGTCATCTAAATTCCGAAAAGGATTTAATATTGGAATTGGATATTCAAGGAATGCGAAGTATAAAAAACAAATTTCCAAAGGCAGTAACTATTTTTATGCTACCCCCTTCACTAAAAGAGATGGAGTTTCGTTTAAAGAATAGAGGGACGGAAAGTGAAGAAAAAATACAAAAACGATTAAGAAGAGCCTTTGAAGAAATGAAAGTTCGCTCTGAATTCGATTATACTATAGTAAATTATGAGGTGGAACAATCTGCAAAAGACCTGAATGCCATTATTCATGCAGAACACTTAAAGTCTTCGAGAATTGAAATTAATTTAGAATAAATAAAAAAATAATTACAGGAGGATTGTCTTATGCCTGCTCCCTTCTATGTAGATGAATTACGCACAAAGATTGATAGCCTTTATCGGCTGGTAAATGTTGCATCGAAAAGAGTTAATCAAATTATCAAAAGCGAAAAACATGGCTTTGGCAAAAAGAAAAAGCCTACTATCATCGCTATTGATGAAGTCATGGAAGGTAAAATTACCTATCGTAAGAATGAAAAAGAAGACCTTACGGAGATTTAATCGGAATTAGTTAAAATATGTGCTTATCCTTCCAGAACAGGGTTGTTTTATTGGGGGTAAGTGGTTCTATTTCTGCATATAAAGCCTATGAACTTTGCAGTAGAATGGTTCAAAATGGGGCTAAAGTTTATGTTGCTATGACAGAAAGTGCTCAGAAATTGATAGGTCCTGCTACCTTTGAAAGCCTTTCTGGAAATCCTGTTATCACAGGGATGTTTGAACCTTATACATTAGGACCTCTATCTCATATATCTCTAAGTCATGAAGCAAATTTATTTATTGTTGCCCCTGCAACAGCCAATATAATGGCAAAATGTGCCCATGGTATCGCAGATGATTGGATTAGCACGGCACTATTAGCCACCAATGCCCCTATTCTCTGGGCTCCTGCAATGAACCCTCAAATGTATTTAAATCCAGCCACTCAGGCAAACATAGCTCTTTTAAAAGAAAGGGGACATTTTTTTATTGGTCCGGAAACAGGGAAAACAGCCTGTGGGGAAATAGGTCCTGGGCGGATGGCAGAACCTACAAATATTTTTGAGTATGCGGATATATTAATCAATCCAACAAAAGATTTTCAGGGCAAAAAAATTCTTATCACCAGTGGACCTACTCAGGAGCCTATTGACCCTGTAAGATATATTTCTAATCATTCTTCCGGGAAAATGGGGAAAGCACTTGCTATGGAGGCACTCCGAAGAGGAGCAAAAGTTACGGTTATTTCTGGTCCTGCATCGGAACCTCTGCCCTATCATGCAGAAAAAATTTTCGTTCGAACTGCTCAAGAAATGTATGAGGAAACCGTTAAAAGATTTCCAGAGTATGATATTTTTATTGGGTCTGCGGCTGTAGCCGATTATGCTATCAAAGACCCCATGGACGAGAAACATAAGCGAAATGGTTCTATGCATTATTTGGAACTAATCCCAAACCCGGATATAATCAAAAAATTGGGTGAAATAAAAAAGTGCAAACAGATTACTGTAGGATTTGCTGCAGAGACACATCGTCTCATTGAATATGCTCAGGAAAAACTAAAACGAAAAAATTTGGACTTGATTATTGCTAATCAAGTTGGCGGGGAAAATTGTGCTTTTGGTTCTGATTATGTATATGCACTCATGATAACGCCCCATTCACATGATGATAAACCTGAACTTATTCCTAAAGAGGAGTTAACTCATCGTATTTTTAATCGAATTGGAGAGATTTTAAATAATCGTTGATAAGATGGGACGGATAGGACAGAGAGGACACATGGGACAGAGGAAGGAATAGGACAAATAGGACGGATAGGAGGAGTGAGACTTGAACAAAACAGGGATTGTTTTTATTATTTATGAATAAAAATCCTAAAAAAAGTGTATAATCTTTATATGAAATCTAAAAAAGTTTTCTGGTTGTGTTAATTCAACAAAAAATTCAAAAAGGTATTCTATTTTTTTTATCTGGTATTTCATTTGTAATTTTTCTACTACCAGCAAACGGAGAGGTGATAATAAGTCAACAGGTTTCTGGAGAGGCTGTATATATAACCGACACTCATATATACTATATCCCCGGCAAATCTGTTAATATTACCATCTCATTTATTAATAATTCATCTGAAAATGTTCTTGCATTGGGATTACAATGTTTTGTTCCCCAAGGATGGCAATTTCAAGGGACATCCACTGGTAACAATGCTCCTGCTATATACCCACAACCGGGAAAGGTATCTGATGGAACGACACCTTTTGAGTTTGCATGGATAAATATTCCTCCATTTCCTTTCGATTTTACTTTTAGTGTAAACATTCCCTCTGATTTTCAGGGACCCACTCAAATTAATTCGCAAGCATTATATAGATATACAGGTGAGCAATTAACTTCTAATATTGCACAGACTTCATTTGAAGGTGTAGGAATACCTCAGGAAGAGGAAGGGCAAATAGAGGGAGAAGGGGAAGGGGGAAATGATAATATGAGTTGTGCTGAAAAAATCGTTAAGGGATGTTGTTCTGATAATAAAAAAGCAACGCAACAAATAAAAAACATTCTTGTTGATTTATTATTCATGTTAATTGTCATAGGGATTTTAGGTATTTCAATAAGAAGCAATCCTAAGGAATAGAGATGTTATGAAAACTCTAATTATCCATTTAATTTTTTCTCTTGTTTTTATTTTACTATTTGTTCCTGTTACCTTTTCCGAAAGAATATTTTTTATTGCACCGGATGCAGGTATTGTTCAAGAAGTAGTTCCTGAAAAACTACAAAAAGCATGGTATCCTGATGGAATAATTCCTGAGGTCTTCTCTACAAGTTATATCACTTATAACATTGCTTATTCCGACCCAAATGGTTCGGGTTTTAATGACCCGAATCATCCTAATCGCAAAAGATGTTTAGAAGCGGCTTTAAACTATATTTCAAATACATTCAGAACTTCAGGGACTATTGACATTCTGGTTAAGACGAGTGAATATGATGGCACAGGTGCTATTGCTTTTGCGGGAAGTTATGTTTTTGAGAATCAAAAAACATTTAGTAGTTGTTTTTCTCAATTACGGCTGTTGAATGGGACAAAACCTGTCGCCAATGTATCGGAAATTCAGTTAACTGTTGATTTTGGATGGAATTATTATGAAGACCCTGACCATACCACACCTGCTTCCAATCAATTTGATTTATTATCTGTGCTTATACATGAATTCACACACGGATTTGGATTTTTATCTTTTGTAGAACAAGATGGTAAAACCCCGCTCTCATCTAATGGTAAATATTTATATACTGTTTTTGACCAATTTATTTATAAAGGAGATTTAGCCCTTTTTTCTGGAAGTCCTCCTGCATTTCAGGGTGCGCCATCAGATACTACAAGTAATCAACTGGTTTTTAAATCCATCTTTATCCAAAATTTTTTTGGGAACAGTGGACTTGCTATATATTCAAAAAGTCCTTTCGTTGAAGGGACAAGTTTAAATCATTGGGACCCGATTAGGACAGGAATAACAAATGCAGTCATGAATCCTTCTTATACAGCAGGAAGCACCATTCGTGATTATTCTTTAGCAGACCTATGTGCTTTGAAATCCATTGGTTATTCTAACATTCAACTCTCTGATAATGAGGGATTGCAGGAAGGCATAGTCGAAGGGACACAAGAAGGGGTTACAGAAGGAAGCTTAGATGGAGAAGGTTCTATGGAAGGGACACAGGAAGGGACACAAGAAGGGAATATAATAGAAGGTGCAATTCAGGAAGGAACTAATCATGAAGGTTTCCACGAAGGTTATCCAGAGGGGATAGATGAGCCATCGGATAATATCTGTGGTTGTGCCAAAAATCAAAGTATTAAAAAATTTATTTCCGATTTTATTTTATTGGGAATGGTTTTACTTCTTATTTCTCAAAAGAAATATAAAGTAGAGAAAAGGTAACTTTTTCTGTAATCTGTGTTCATTTATGTAATTTTTTGCTATTAAGGAGGGATAATAACTTGTGAAAATGGTATTATTTTTGATAAACTATAAAATCAATTAATAAACTTGGGCAAAGTAATCGGGTATAAAAAAATAAGTAAGAAAGGAATAAAGAAATGACGAAAATTCTTGTTTTAGATAATTTAAGTGCAGAAGGGATTGAAATTTTTAAACAGGCGGGGTTTGAAGTTGATGTAAAACCTCCACAAAAGCCGGAGGAATTAGCACAAATTATTGGTAATTATAACGGTTTGGTGGTTCGTAGCGCTACGAAGGTAACAAAAGAAGCACTTAAGAATGCAAAGAATTTAAAAGTAGTTGGTAGAGCAGGTGCTGGAACTGACAATATTGATAAAGACTTTGCTACACAAATGGGTATTGTAGTGATGAATACACCGGGTGGAAATACGATTTCTGCGTGTGAACATACCTTTGCATTAATATTGGCACTTTGTCGGAATATTCCTTCGGCTCACGATTCTATGATGGCGGGTAAATGGGACCGTAAAAAATATATGGGGGTTGAACTACGAGGGAAAACTTTGGGGATTATTGGTGTAGGAAGAATTGGAGGAGCGGTTGCAAAACGAGCATTAGCGTTTGAAATGAAAGTAATTGCACATGACCCTATTTTAACACCTTTGAAAGCAGAGGCATTAGGGGTAAAATTAGTTAGTCTTGAGGAACTTATTCGGGAATCCGATTTTATCTCCATCCATACGCCTAAAACTGAAAAAACGAATAATATGATTCGTTTGGAACAGTTAAAACAGATGAAACCTAATTGTCGTATAGTAAATTGTGCTCGTGGAGGTATCGTTAATGAGGAAGACCTGGCAACGGCACTTCGTGAGAAGATAATAGCGGGTGCGGCTCTTGATGTCTTTACTTCTGAACCTCCTGTAAACAATCCTTTCTTAGGGTTAGATAATGTAATATTAACACCTCATTTAGCCGCATCCACAGAAGAAGCACAAGTTGTTGTGGCTGTTGATATTGCAAAACAGATGGTTGATTTCCTTACCACAGGTGCTATTGTGAACGCAGTCAATGTGCCGAGCATAGACCCTGAAACAAAGAAATCTATTCAGCCACTTATAGATTTAGGGG
>DAOSUS010000113.1 GCA_035378955.1 Candidatus Hydrogenedens sp.
TTTTTTAAATATACAACATGTAGATTAATGTTTATTCCACCTATATTTTTAGATATTTCTATTAAAAAAATTTAATAACAAACTGATATTTTTATTTATACCAAAAAATGACCTTTTATAATCTATTCGACTAATAAAGTATAATCCCCCTTTTTATTTGAATGAAAAATTATTTTAATTTTACAACAAAAATTTTATTAACAAAAAAATATCATATAATACTATATATAGTAGTATTGAAGTCCTAAATTACAATAAATATCATATATATAGTCTCTTCGTTTCTTTATTAATTTTGAGGTGTATTGGTTTCGTAAAAATTTACCGAACAACTTTACTACATAGGTAACACAGGGCTTTTATAGTCATCACAATATCCCGAAGAATGGCAAAATATGAAAGAAACAGAAAAGAGAAGTTCTCATAACTTGAGATTATGCTACTTTTCTCTTTGTAGATTGAATTTTAAATGGGTTTAAAAATTATAACCACGAGTTACGAGAATAGACACGGATAAAAACGAAAGGAGAAAAAATTCGTTATGTGTTGTTGTTTTCAAGAATGTAGATGAATAATCCTTACTTCTGGGATTTTTTTTATTGGTCAATTCTTTTTCCACTATATACAATCAATTTTATAGCCCAGGTAAGAAGAAGGGAATAAGAAATTCGTTTTTCAAGAGAAGTTGGGATGTTTTTTTATGATATTGTTGAAATTTGAACAATATTCACATTAGGTTTGAGTGGTAAAGAATTTGAAATCATTTTGTAAATAGTATTATCTTTCAAGGTAAATTTTTATAGAAGTTAGCCGAATGGAGGGTTTAACATTGAAGAGAATATTTAAGGTTTTGGCAATTGCTTTATTTTGTTTTTTGGTGGTTCTTTGTTTGTTGTTTGGTTGTTTTATTGTCTTTTATTTTTATCCCGCAGTGAAGTATGCGAAGGAATATGTTCCGAAGTTATCCGGAACGGTAAATGTTCCTCAATTGCAATCGGAATTGATAATACGCCGTGATGATAATGGTGTCCCTCATATCTTTGCTCAGAATGAGGAGGATGCCTGGTTTGCCTTAGGGTATGTGATGGCACAGGACCGACTTTTCCACATGGATTTTTATCGGCGGTTATCTCAGGGGCGGATTTCTGAATTATTAGGACCGATAGCAGTTAAGTATGACAAGATATTAAGGACATTCCGATTAAGAAAATATGCTGAAGAAGTATTGGAGAAGTATGGAGATATTTACGACCCGATACGGAAATCTTTTGATGCTTTTTTGAAGGGGATTAATACCTATATTGAGACGGAGCCGTTGCCGCCTGAGTTCCGTATATTAGGGTATCAACCGGAGCCGTTTACGGAACTTGATTGCTTGAGCACGGCGATGATTATGCCCATCACTTTTGCAGATGGATTAAGACAAGATTTGATGAACCTCGTATTGAAGATGGAATATCCTGATGAGGATTTTTCCATACTTTCTTGTGGTTATCATCGGGAGCGACCAGTTACGATTATGGAAACTATTGAAGAAGCGGAGGAATACTTAAAATCTCAAGGGCGTGACCTTACCAATTGGGGATTGCCGACAGCCTGTTTACAACCTTCCCAAAACCGTCAGACGGTTGCCTGTTTAGAGGAATTCATGTCAACATGGCAGGATGTTGTGGAATTTATGGGTATTCATTTAGGAAGTAATTCATGGGTTTTAGGTGGTTCAAGGACGCAATCCGGCAAACCTATTTTTGCCAATGACCCGCATATAGGATTTTTGCAACCTTCGGTATGGTATCAGGCGCATCTTGTCTATGAAGATTATGACCTATATGGGTTTTATTTCCCTCTTATGCCTGTGCCGTTGTTGGGACAGAACACGAATTTTGCATGGGGTTTAACCATGTTTGCTAATGATGACCACGATTTGTATCAGGAAATTTTCAGGACAGATGACCCCACTAAAGTTAAATATCGGGGAGATTGGGTTCCTGTAATAGAGGAAGAGGAAACTATAAAGGTGCGTTTTAGCAGACCTGTTACCTTTAAGAGGCGGGTAACACCGCATGGGGTTGTTATAACGGATATTTACAGAACATTAATGAATTATGTAGGTCCTGAACTGTCCTTATATTGGGTGTGGCAGCATGTCCCCTATACAAACCTGATGGCTTCTTATAAAATGTCCCACGCCAAGGATATTCATTCATTTCAAGAAGGGGTTTCTCTGGTTACATCGCCGGGTGTGAATGTCACATATACAGACAAATTAGGGAATTTTGCTTGGTGGGCGGCTGCCAAAATTCCTGTGCGTCCTGACCATGTCAACCCCAAATATGTTCTTGATGGAGCCAGTGGAAAAGATGAGGTTTTGGGTTTTGTCCCATTTGAATTAAATCCGCACTTAATTAACCCATCCTGTGGATATATCGTTACCGCAAACAATCTATCCACTGTAAAGCCAGTCGGCGATGTAAAAGAGTTGCAGGGGTATTGGGAACCATCAGACCGTGCTTATCGCATCGAAGAACTTTTAGAAAAACGCTCCGATTGGACGATTGAGGAATTAAGAAAAGTGCAATTAGACCACTTTTCTGTTCCGGGTCCTGATATTGTCAAAACAACAACAGAATTATTAATACCTGAAAAAGGGAAAATGTCCTCGCTGGAACAGGAAGCACTGGAACGGTTAAGTTCATGGGATTATCAATTTGCAGTAGATAGTATCGGCGCTTCTATTTTCACCGTTTTTTGTGATGCTATTTTCCGTAACTTGCTTTTAGATGAATTAGGCACGGAAATGTTTCGTGTCTATTCTACTGTAGCAGACCGTTGGTGTTTCTTCAAATATGTTGTTCATGATGACACTTGTTTCTTATGGGATGATCGTTCTACTCCTGAAACAGAAACACGAAAAGATATAGTTCTTCGTTCCTTTAAAGAAGCGGTGAAGGTATTAACGAAAAAAGTAGGTAAAGATATTGACGGATGGAAATGGGGCAAAATTCATGTTTTAGAATTCCATCATCCTCTTGGATATGTTCCATTTTTAAGAAAAATGTTTAATGTGGGACCCTTCCCCTGTCCGGGGTCTTATCATGTGGTAAATAATATGCCGTATCTGGTAGGCAGTTATAAATATGATGTAGTAGCAGGACCCTCAACGCGGCGATTAATTGATTTTGCCCAACCTGACCGTGTGTTGGAAATCCTGCCTACGGGAAACTCAGGGATACCAAGTAGTAAGTGGTATAAAGACCAGGCAGAAAAGTTCATACGGGGGGATTATCGTGAAGCTCGTTTAACTATGGAACAAATAGATACTCATACTGTCGAAAAACTGATAATGAAACCTAAAAAATAATTTTTTTCATACGATATTTTCAGTTATTATTCACAAGCGGTTTTTATAATGCCGAGATGTCATCAGCAAATCGGTTTGTGTTTACGGTAAATTTATAAATGCTCTGCATGGAGAACCATCGGAGCCTACTACGGCAAGGGGTAAAACTACAAATTCATAATGTCCCTCTGGAATATTTGCTAATCGCAATCCTTCTATAACGAAAACATTATTTTTGAGTAATATTTCATGAGTAGGTCGTGATTGTTTATAGGGAGCAATAGACAGATAATCAATACCTACAAGTTGGACACCTTTATCCACTAATAATTGTGCGGCATCCGGTAGCAAAGCAAGGAATTCCGTATGAAAATCGCCCATAGTAGAAAATGATGAATTTTTTGTTTTGAACAATACACGAGACGAGGTTATCTCTATATCTTTTAATTTCTCTGCGTTAATATGTTTATCATATTTCCAGTCTATTACCTGTGCCTCTCCGAAATATACAGATGAATCAACCTCATGTAATTTTTTACCACTATCTACAAAGTGCCAGGGAGCATCACAATGGGTTCCTGTATGTGTTGATAGGTGCAAGAAGGAGGTATTTGCATTGGCTCCATTGGCGATGCGTCGGTCCGGTTCAAAACTAAAGTTAAGGTCACCCGGCCAAACGGTCATTCCAACTTGTAATGGGATACTAACATCAATCCACGGCATAAGATTGTCCTTTATTGATTATATTTTAAAAAATTGGAAATTAATTAGATAAACGAATTTAGTATATTATAAATTCCATAGTATTTGTGTTAAAATTTAATAAATGATTATTTTCTCATTTAAACAATGGTTTCCAATAAGATGTGAGGAATTCAACTATGCCAGAATTATTGAAAATTTTAGGTTATGCTGTAAAGGTAGGAGCGTCAGATGTCCATCTAACAGTAGGTAGTCCTCCTGCGGTTCGAATAGATGGCGAGATACGGTTTATCCAGGCAGACCCATTATCTCCTGTGGATACTCAAAATTTTGTTGAAGAAATGCTTAATCCGAAACAGAAAGAAACATTTTATGAAACAGGTGATTTTGACTTAGCATATAGCGTTTCCGGGTTAGGTCGGTTCCGTGTAAATTTAATGAGGCAACGAGGTTCTATTAGTATTGTTATGCGGCATGTCAAAGGGAAAATATTAGACTTTACCTCGTTAAATTTACCCCCGGTGATGGAAAAGATAGCCAATTTTCCAAGAGGATTGGTGCTTATTACAGGGACAACCGGCAGTGGAAAATCCACAACATTGGCATCCATCATTGATTATATTAACGAGCGAAAACGATTGCATATTATCACACTGGAAGACCCTATCGAATTCTTGCATACAAATAAAAAAAGTATTGTGAACCAACGAGAAGTGCTGATAGATACACGAGACTTTCATGTAGCACTTCGTGCAGCAATGCGTGAAGACCCGGATGTAATACTTATCGGTGAGATGCGAGATGGAGAATCTTTCCAGGCGGCTATTTCCGCAGCGGAAACGGGGCATCTGGTTTTTACAACACTTCATACGACCAACGCAATGTTAACTATTGACCGCATATTGGATATGTTCCCTTCCAACATGCATGACCAGGTGCGAAATCAAATAGCCTTACAATTAAAAGCCTGTGTATCCCAGAGGCTTGTCCCTTCTATTGATGGGCGGGGTCGAGTTCCTGCGGTAGAGGTGATGTTAAACAATCCGGGAATATCCCAACTTATTCGTGAAAACAATGTAAAACAAATTCCATTAGCGATTATTAACGGTGCCGATGAAGGTATGCAAACCTTTAATATGAGTTTGGAAGACCTTATTCGTCGCAGACTTATTAAAGAAGAAGATGCGATGTGGAATTCTGATAATCCGGATGAATTGAAGATGATGTTACAGGGTATCAAGTTGAGCCAGCAAAGAGGTGGAATATTAAAGAGGTAAAAATTATAATACAAAAAATGAGGAACTAACAGAACTTAAAAATTGAGGCTTTTTTGTAATTTTTTTGTGATATTTTTTATTATTCTTCCCATTCTGTTTCTTTTATAACCTTTAATTGTAACGAAAGAAAGGGAAATATATATGCCCAAGAAGAACGAACCATTAAAAGTAGGTGTAATTGGTTGTGGAGCCATAGCCCAGGAACGACATTTGCCATACTGGCGCGAATTGGAAGAAGAAGGACGAATCGTTATTACAGGCTTATGTGATGCTATAAAAGAGCGACCTGAAAGTGAATCTAAATTATGTAAACAAGCAAAAGTATTCACCGATTATGTGGATATGTTAAAGAAAGAGAAGTTTGACATTATTGATGTTTGTACGCAAAACCGATTACACGCTCCGATGACCTTGGCCGCTCTTAATGCGGGAGCCCATGTATTGGTTGAAAAACCCATAGCGATGAATACCGCAGAAGCAAAGAAAATGGTAGAGACTGCAAAGAAGAACAAAAGAAAATTAATGGTAGCTCAACACATGCGATTTGAAGCAGGAGCAGAAAAGTTAAAAGAGATGGTAGACAGAGGGGTATTGGGAAAAGTTTATACTGCAGAGGCAAAATGGCTTCGCAAACGGGGTATACCGGGTTGGGGTAAGTTCCATATTGCTAAAGAATCTTGTGGAGGACCTTTAATAGATATAGGTGTCCACATGATGGATTTATGTTTTTGGCTGATGGGATGTCCAAAACCTATATCCGCTTCTGCAAAGGTTTACCGTATGTTTGGCGACCGCCCCGACCTATTCAATGCAGATTGGGGTGTGCCATATAATGTCAAAGAGTTTGATGTAGAGGATTATGCTACGGGATTGGTGCGTTTTGAAAATGATATAACCATGCAGATTAGTTTTTCCTGGGCGGCGAATATTCCGGAAGAAGTTTATAATGTGACCGTATTAGGTGATAAAGCAGGATTAACAACACACCCGCCCGGTATTTATTCTGCAGACCATTCTTCACTTACGCGTTATACATGGGATTGGTTATCTAAAGAAGATGGACACCGCAAAGAGATACGGCATTTTACAGAATGTGTTGAGGAAGATAAACCGGTTATTGTTCAACCAGAACAATCATTGCAGGTTCAGAAGATAATTGATGCTCTATATGAATCCTCAAAAAAGAACAAAGAAGTGCCTATCCACTAATATAATTTATTTGAAGTTATTTTTAATTCGTGATAATATGATGTTAATGGTGTAAACAAAGAA
>DAOSUS010000114.1 GCA_035378955.1 Candidatus Hydrogenedens sp.
CCCAATCCGCCGCTGTTGCCCCATGCAAGGCAATATCGCCAATCTCTACATACCTGCCACCTATTTGTTGTACTACTTCTGGACGTAGTAAAACAGAACGCAATGCTGGCGGGTCTTGTAATGCCCAGGGATAATATGTCCAACTGTCCCCTACATATAATATTCGGGGGATATCTGAAAAAACACAGAAAGAGTAAAAAGACAAAAATACAAACAATCCAATTACTTTTTTCTTTAATCCATAACGCATGCTTTACTCCTTCAATTTTTATAACACTCCCTCTACCCTGCACCACCGTTGTAATTATACCATATCATTTGTCTCTTATTCAACATGGTTCTATTTTAAAATAGATGTTAAAATACGGAATAATATGTTGGCTATTTTATATTTTACATTAAGGAAATGATTATGAAATATCCCTGTTTTACATTATATTTTTTCTTTATATCTATGATTGTTTTCGTTTCGTTTTCTTATGCTGAGGAAGAAAACCTTATAAAGGCTATAGAGCCATCGTGTGCTTTTAGTTATGATGGGGATGACTTTTGTTGGTTCCATCCGCGGGTAGCGACAGTTCCTGTTATAAAAAATAACGGCTATTCGCGTGTGCTTATGACCCTGCAAAAACATTTGATGGTATCAGATTATTACTCCGGTATGTTTATCTCTTATACGGATGATGGGGGCAAAACATGGATGGAGCCTCAACCCGTCCCGGAATTAGATTGGGTAAAGGATGAAAATGGGCATATAGTAAGTGTTTGCGATGTTACACCGGGTTGGCACCCTCAAACCAAGAAATATATTGCTATCGGGATACGTTTGCGTTACGATGATAAAGGTCATCAGGTTCGGGACCGTAATGGCTGTTTGGAAGGGGCATATACTATCTTTGACCCTGAAAAAAATTCATGGATAAAATGGAAAAGTTTAGAGTTAGGTGGAGAATTGAAGGATACTTTTTCCATTATGCCCGGTTGCACGCAATGGATAATTGAACCGGATGGAACCATTCTCCTTCCTATTTATTTCGCAAAGACCCAGGAGGACAATAACAATAATTATTCCGCAACGGTGCTTCGATTGAAATTTGATGGGGAAAAACTTATTTATATGGAGCATGGGAATATTATTACACATAATGTTCCTCGCGGTATGTGCGAACCTTCTCTGGCAAAGTATAAGGATAGATATTACCTTACTATCAGAAATGATGAACGAGGATATGTAACATGGAGTAAGGATGGGTTAAATTATGAGCCTATACAGCCCTGGCTGTTTGACGATGGAAGTGAATTGGGCAGTTATAATACGCAACAGCACTGGGCAGTGCATAGCGACGGATTATTTCTCGTTTATACAAGGAAAGGTGCAAATAACGACCATATTATCCGACATCGGGCTCCTTTGTTTATTGCTCAGGTTAATACAGATACGGACAAAATATTTGTTATTCGTAAAACGGAACAAATTGTTTTTCCCGAACGCGGAGCCACTATGGGAAATTTTGGAGTTTCTGCTGTCTCTCCCGAAGAAACTTGGGTAACTGTGGGTGAGGGAATGTTCAACAAAGATGCAAAACAACGAGGGGCAAAAGGTTGTGTGCTTGTAGGTAGAATTATTTGGGCTAAACCCAATCAGCAAGTCATTTCTTATTTGCCCTCATTCCCAAAATGAAGTAATTATGGATATAGAAAACCTTATAGAAAATCAAACACTATTCGAGACTGAAATTCTTTCCTATGTGGAACATCCTTCTCGTTATTTAGGAACCGAATGGAATGCAATTCATAAATCTACAGAGGAAATTCGATTACGGGTTGCTCTGGTTTTCCCGGACTTATACGAATTAGGATTAGGGAATTTGGGTTTGCAGATTTTATATTCGCTATTAAACGCACATCCTCATATCTGGGCAGAACGGGTTTACGCACCGGATAAAGATTTAGAACAACTCCTCCGTCAAAAAAATTATCCTCTTTTCCTCTGGGAATCGAAAGACCCTGTTAAACAAGCCGATTGGGTGGGTATAACACTTCAATCGGAATTGACTTATACGACTGTGCTGAATATTTTAAACCTTGCCCATATTCCATTATACGCCAACGAACGCACCGATAAAGACCCTTTAATCTGTGCTGGGGGACCTTGTTGCTTTAATCCTGAACCTATGGCGCCTTTTATAGATTTCTTTGTTATTGGTGAAGGTGAAGACATCATTTTAGAGATATCTGAAATACTTCTCTCAAATAAAAGGGCAAGCCGTAATGAAAAATTGGGTTTGCTTTCTAAAATAAATGGCATTTATGTCCCCGATTCTATCCCTCTTACCTCCAACCAACAGGGTATTCCTGTACCGGATACTTCCACGAAGAAGGTTTTTCGTGCTATAACAAAAGAATTAACTACAAAGAATTACATAAGGAAGTATATAGTTCCTTTCGCTTCATTAATACATGATGGTTTATCCATCGAAGTAATGCGGGGTTGCACTCGGGGTTGTCGTTTTTGTCTTGCGGGCTGTGCCTTTCGACCTGTCCGAGAACGCTCTCCGGAAGAGGTCTCCTCTTTACTTTCATCTCTGCTACCTGACACAGGATTAGAAACGGTTAGTCTTGTCTCTCTCTCTACTTGTGACCATTCTAAAATCCAGGACCTCTTACAACAAACACGACAGATTACACAACCTTCTATGACCAGTATATCCCTGCCCTCTCTGCGTCTTGACTCCTTTTCTGTGATATTAGCGGATTCTATATCCTCTGTTCGCCGTAGCGGTTTAACCTTTGCCCCGGAAGCAGGCTCGGAAAGATTGCGGAAGATGATAAATAAGTCAGTAACCGATGAAGATTTAATGGAAATAATTCGTATTGCCTTTCAAAAAGGATGGACTCATATAAAACTGTATTTTATGATTGGTTTGCCCACAGAGACTGAGGAGGATTTAGATGCATTAATCAACTTATCAATCCAGTGTCTGAATACCGCAAAAAAAATTCGACACTCTGCACATATCCATCTTGGCATATCTACCTTCGTTCCCAAGCCATGGACTCCTTTCCAATGGGCAGAACAAATATCTTTAGAAGAAACAATAGAAAAACAAAAGAAAGTATTGAGCGGATTAAAAAAATACAAAGCCATAAAAATTAATTTCCACGCCCCTGAGTCCTCTTTTATTGAAGGGCTTCTTAGTCGTGGAGACCGCAGAACAAGTGCAATTATCTTATCCGCATGGGAACAAGGGGCAAAATTAGAAACTTCTGCGGACAAAATTTTTCTCGAACACTGGCTATATGCACTTGAAAAGCATAACTTAACAGGAAAAGATTTTCTCCGTGAACGAGACAAAGATGAGATATTCCCATGGGATTTCATTGACACAGGAATTAAAAAGGATTGGTTATATAACGAATGGCAAACAGCCCATCAATATAAAATTACTTCTGATTGCAGGGAAACGAATTGCCACCAATGTGGAATACAACATCGGGAAGGTTTCCATTGCATCCATTGGAAAAAAGAAAAAGACGAGCCAATCATAGAAATAGGGTCTCCTTCTCATTCATCACCGTCAATTACTCCATCTCCTCCAGCCCAAAGATTATTATTAAAAGTAGGCAAGGTTGGATTGGCTCGGTTTCTAAGCCATCTGGAATTTCAAACAGCATGGATTCGTATCCTTCGACGCGCACAACTGCCCTTAGCATATACACAGGGATACCATGCCCATGCTCGGATTAGCATTGCACTGCCTGCCCCTGTTGGAGAAATATTGCAAGAAGAATATATCGAAACATGGTTCCAAAAAGAACATAATACCAACGAAATCCAGCAGCAAATTCAATCTTCCTTACCTGAGGGATTCCTATTGCATACGGTTGAGTCCATTCCTTTATCAAGCCCTTCACTTATGGAGCGAGTAGCAGGACTACACTACGCAGTTATTATTGAAACAGAGAAGCCCTACGAAACAGAAAATATAAAAGAACTAACAACATTCATCCAAACACAGTTGGAAGAAATCTCACAAGACACTACATTAAATTCATTTGCAATAGAAACAAAAATAGAAAAAAATTCCCTATTATTGCTTTGGCAAACCCCTGTAATTAAAGGTAAATTTTTCAAACCCAAAACGCTGCGAGAATACCTCAAAAAAAACCAATTCCCCGTAAAATACTTCCAGTCCATCCGCCTTAAAACAATCCTCGACTCTTTCCCAAAAAATTCAGAATAACAAAGATTATCAAATTTCATAAAAGATTATTAATCTACGCTGAAAATTTAATCCCATTGTTAGTAGGCTGTTGTTATTGTTTTATTAGATTGCCCTATGAAAGAGGAAAAACTACTTTTTCTGTTCGAGCATCCTTTCTTTTTGCCAATTTCCTAACATATAAAAATGCTTATTTAATCTGATACTTAAAAATAATTTTGAAATTTTTTATAAAAAGATTGACATAAGAAAAAAAATGCTAAACTATATTTATTGGAAAATTGAATAATAAAGTAGTAGTAGCCCCAAACAAAAACCTCTACCCAAAAGGAGAACATGCCATGAAAACTCTGAAGTACATTTTACAGTATTATCCTCTTACAATTATTACAATATTTTTGTCGATTAGTTTAATAATCTCGATATTTATTGAAGGTAAAGTGTATGCTGCAAAAGAATATTGTCATTGTAATCCTTATACATGTACACCATCCTATCAGACATATGAATGTGATGATACTACTATACAGGGTCATGAACAATTCCCTAGGGATAGTCTCAAAGGATGTGTATGTAAAGGGCCAAAGAGTTTTCAAGCTTATATTAAAAACTATTTTTCTGAATGTGAAAAAAAAGATTCTGCTCCTCTTCTCGGTTGCTGTGATAATGCAAAAAATGATTGTGGTAAAATATGTGATGATGACTGTGGTAAATTATGTACTTTTATCCCATACACCGACGATCTTTGTCCTGCAAACCCAAACCAATGCACAGGCGAATGCAAAAATGTTGACCCTTAAATAGGGATTATTCTTTGAAGTTATTGAACATAAATATTTTTTGAAACACTAAAAAATAAATTTCCTATTATGTATGATTATTAAAAAAACAAGTTTTATAAATGTTCTTTTAATATTTATTTCTTCTGTTTTAATTAAACCGTTTTATACCTATTCTGAGGAATTCTGTGACTACCAAAATAAAACACACAATGTTATTGAAATGATTGAGTTGATAAAAGTAAGATTAAACATCTCTTCTTTGAAATGTAGATACACCTCTATTTTGATTAATAACGATCAAATTTCACCTGCCACATTCGACTTTATTTATCAGGAAGAAAATTGTGTTCGCTCAAGAGAAAAGATATATCCAGAAGAAATACAAAGAAACACAGAAAATAATACTCCAAAAAACTTATTGGAACTCTTATCCAAAAGACTTTCAAAAGAGAAGGGAACAGAATCGGGATTTGAGATTGATTACCATTATTACTATAATGGGGAATTTTATATCCGCTATTATCCCCTTGATTTCGATGAAAATGAAATTATTCGTATCGGAGCCACCAGATATTCTGACCCATCAGGACCCAGATGTGACCCTCGGTGGGTATTAGGTTATTTTGGTCTCAATCTCGGCACAAATAACGGAGCCGGTCCTTTTCGTAAAATACAAGAGTTCTTAGATACCCCAGGACCATTCTTTTATTATGAACAGGATAAATATAAGGTATTATGGCACACTACTACCTACTATCTTGATAAAGTTTCTGCTAAAGTAAACGGTACTGATAAAGAAGAGGTAGACCTCGAAATTTGGGTTGATGAAAATGGTTTTATTGTTAAACTTCAAGAAGGAGCATTCTGGACACGGAGACATGGACAGGATTATGTGAAAAAAATATTAGGAGAGGGATATTCCGTCAATTATAATTTCCCAAGTTATATCTGGCGAATATTTGAATTCCATGATATTAAAGAATTTGATAATGGTGCTCAATTACCTTTACGAGGTGTCTTCTATAGAGGAGCATACCCGATAAACACATCCTGTTTTAAAACTATAAAACAAGAATATGACGAGGGGAACATCAACAAAGTCGAAATGAATATAAAAGTATGTGCCATGTGTGAGAACATAACAAAACCAATTAAAGAATTAATCATCCATCCCGAAGGATTATCTGTAAATATTCCCTTACCGGAGAACTTATTTATTCCTCCAAAACTATCCCTTGAAAGAAGATTTGAGACAGAGGAGGAGTTCTTCGCATATCATCAAAAACAGAAAGAAATAAAATCAATATCAAACAAATCTTTCCTATATATTCCCAAAAAAGGTATTATTTTTATTATCTCGTGTTTATTTCTAGCATTAATCCTAATGTATTCATTTTATCGTTACTTTGGCTGGAGTTTCTTTTGAAATAATTTAAAATTGTATTACGCTATTTTATATAAGAAATTTACTACGACAAAATATTGAATACAATTTTTAAGTAAAAAAGGGAAGTAAAAAATGTTTCCTTCTATTTTTCTTTTTAGATATGAAATAAATTTATA
>DAOSUS010000115.1 GCA_035378955.1 Candidatus Hydrogenedens sp.
TTTGAAAAGGGAAAAATATATAGAAATAAGAATGTATATATTATGTATATTCCTTATTTCAATTTTGTATTCTATCGCCATATTTGCAGAAACATCTGATTGGGAATCGGTCACACTTTCGGATACGGGTGAATCCCTACGAAATCCAGGAATGGGATGGGTATTACATTTTTATGATAATGAAATACAAAATTATGGCTCTAAATTAGAACCATCGGATACCGTTGATGAATTCCCGTGTCTGTCAGTTATTTATTTAAGAATAGCATGGTCATTTCTGGAACCTGAAGAAGGAAAATATAACTGGTCTGTATTAGATACTCCTGCTCAACGGTGGATTTCTAAAGGGAAAAAAATTGCCTTGCGTATTACTTGTAGCGAGACTCCTATTCCATGGGCAACACCTAAATGGGTTTATGAAGCAGGAGCCAAAGGTAATTTCTTTATCCCAGCAGAAGGAATTAAAGAAAATGGAAGTCATTGGGAACCCGAATTTGATGACCCCATTTTCTTAGAAAAGTTAGATAAATTTTTAGCAGAGTTAGCAAAACGGTATGATGGGAACCCTGAAGTCGCCTTTATAGATATAGGTTCCTTAGGAGTATGGGGAGAAGGTCATGTATGGCATTCCACTAAAAAACATATTTCTCCGGAATCTATCAAAAAACATATAGATTTACATATAAAGCACTTTAAAAATACAATAATCGCCCTAAATGATGACATTGTCACAAATGGACAAAAATTTGATGTGCTTCCCGAAGAGAAAAAAGAAATCCTTAATTACGCCATTGAAAAAGGATTAACACTTCGTGATGATAGTATCCTTGTTCAGGGGGGTGAAAATGCTTATTTTAGTGCCAAACTTGCAGAATATTTTTGGAGGAATAAACCGGTTATTTTAGAGAGTGAACATTATGGACCTTCAAAGAATCAAGGGCGTTGGGGTGATGGTAGCAAATATTTACAGGCTGTAGAAGATTACCATGCCAGTTATGTTTCTATACATTGGTGGCCTCGGGAGTTTTTAACAGACAACAAAGATTTAATAGATAAAATCAATTTTAGGTTAGGTTATCGTATTTTGCCTACAGAGGTTAAATGGCAAAAGACAGTAAAAATATCGGATAAAAAATGGGACATTTCCTATCGTTGGGTAAATAAAGGAGTTGCTCCTTGTTATCAAGATGTATATCCCATTATCACATGGAAAGATGAAAATGGGGGAATTGTTGCTGTTTTTACAGATGATGTATTTAATCTCAGGAATTTGCCTATAAGGAAACAAGATGAACCCCAAGAAGTAGAATCGAAAACTTCGTTTTTTATTCCTTTTTTATTAAAAGAAGGAACTTATACCGTGTTGATTTCAGCGGGTACTATTACTGGAACTCCTGAAATTCAATTACCCTTAACCAACTCTGACCAGGAAAAGAGATATGTTATTGGTAAAGTTAATGTTGTTTTGTGAGGAAAATAAAATATGTTAATAAAAACTTCAGAAATGAAGAATACAAAAGATATGGAAAGGAGATAAAAAATGAGTCCATTTCGAAGTCATGTATTAATCTGTGCAGGTGCAGGATGCGTGGCATCAGGCTCGATGGAAGTCAGTTCCGCCTTTTCGGAGGCACTTGCAAAACATGGGCTAAATGATGAAATTCAGGTAGTCCATACAGGATGTTTGGGACCCTGTGCTATAGGTCCTGTGGTCGTAATTTACCCAGATGCTATTTTTTATCAGGGTGTCAAAACAACAGATGTTGAAGATATTGTTGTTGAGCATCTGTTAAAAGGGCGACCTGTCAGTCGTTTGAATTTCAAATCCACAACCACATCACAAATTATCCCTGCCTTACAGGAAATAGGTTTCTTTAAGCAGCAGACCAAAATTGTTTTACGGAACTGCGGTATTATAGACCCCACAAAAATTGAAGAATATATCGCGAGAGATGGGTATCAAGCTTTAGCAAAAGTATTGACAAAAATGACTCCACAACAAGTAGTGGAGGAAGTGAAAAAATCAGGACTTCGGGGAAGAGGTGGTGCAGGATTCCCAACAGGTATAAAATGGGAATTAACCCAGAAAGCCCCGGGTGATAAAAAGTATGTTCTTTGCAATGCTGATGAAGGTGACCCGGGAGCGTTTATGGACAGAAGTGTTTTGGAAGGTGACCCCCATAGTGTTATTGAGGCTATGATTATAGCGGGATATGCTATAGGTTCTGACCAGGGGTATATTTATGTTCGGGCTGAGTATCCATTAGCAGTAGAAAGGCTTAATATTGCGATTGGTCAGGCAAAGGAATTAGGATTGTTAGGGAAAAATATAATGGGGACGGGCTTTAATTTCGATTTAGAAATACGGATGGGTTCAGGGGCTTTTGTGTGCGGTGAAGAAACAGCACTTATGCGTTCTATAGAAGGAAAGAGAGGCGAACCTCGTCCGCGTCCACCGTTCCCTGCATATAAAGGTTTATGGGAAAAGCCCAGTTTATTAAATAATGTAGAAACTTATGCAAATATTCCTGTTATTATCCTAAAAGGTGCCGATTGGTTTGCGTCTATAGGAACTGCTAAGAGTAAAGGAACTAAAGTATTTGCATTAGCGGGTGCAGTTAACAATACAGGTCTGGTAGAAATACCCATTGGAACACCTTTAGGAGAGATTATTTATGATATTGGTGGTGGAATTCCTCGTGGTAAACAATTCAAAGCGGCACAAATTGGGGGTCCTTCCGGTGGGTGTATACCCAAGCAATATTTAAATGTTCCTGTTGATTATGAGTCTTTACAAGAATTGGGAGCCATTATGGGTTCAGGTGGTTTAATTGTTATGGATGAAGACACTTGTATGGTAGATATGGCTCGTTTCTTCCTTGACTTTGTTCAAGACGAATCCTGTGGAAAATGTGTGCCATGCCGTGTTGGAACCAAAAGGATGTTAGAAATTGTAACGAGAATTTGTGAGGGTCGAGGAGAGGAAGGTGATATTGAAAAACTAATAGAGTTGGGGAAACAAATTAAAGATGCTTCTTTATGTGGTTTAGGACAGACAGCCCCAAATCCTGTCCTTTCTGCAATTCGTCATTTCCGTGAGGAATTTGAAATACACATTCGTGAACATAAATGTCCCGCGGGTGTCTGTCCGTCCCTTGTCCGTGCTCCTTGTATGAGTGCTTGCCCTGCGAATGTTTACATCCCGGGTTTTGTTTCATTAATATCTGAAAAAAGATATGCAGAAGCACTTCGTGTTCATCGCGACCAAAATCCTTTCGCTTCGGTTTGTGCCCGTGTGTGTTTCTATACTTGTGAGGATAAATGTAGAAGAGCCACTCTTGATGAAGCCGTATCTATTCGCGGATTAAAACGGTTTATGGTAGAACAGGAAGTTACAATACAATTGCCTGAAATCCGTGAAAATGAACAAAATCTTCGTAAGAAAATTGCTATCATAGGGGCAGGTCCGGCGGGTCTTACCTGTGCTTATTTCCTTGCACGATTGGGCTATCAACCTCGTGTATTCGAATCAGCACCCAGACCCGGTGGTATGTTAGTGCAAACAATACCTGCATATCGTTTACCCAGAGAAGAGTTGGCTCGTGAGATTCGTATGATAGAAAGAATGGGTGTTGTTATTGAAACAGAAAAAGCCTTAGGTCGTGATTTTACATTACAAAGCCTTCGTGATGATGGTTATGAGGCTATTTTCATTGGTATAGGTGCTCCCTCTGGACAAAAATTAAGAATTCCAGGCGAAGATGCAGAAGGAGTTGTCGAGGCAATAGATTTCCTTCGTGAATACAACCTTCGTGGTTCTGTTCCGGTAGGTAAGAATGTTGTTATTATAGGTGGTGGCAATGCAGCTATTGACGCGGCAAGAACAGCCATTCGTTTAGGTGCTAAAAAGGCGACGATTCTCTATCGCAGAACAAGAGAAGAAATGCCTGCCTATAAAGAAGAAATCGAAGAAGCGGTTAACGAAGGCGTAATTTTGAAAATGTTAGTCACTCCACTGGAAATTTTAACAGAAAATGGAAAAGTTGTTGGTGTGAAATGTCAACACATGTGGTTAGGAGAATATGACCGTTCTGGTAGAAGAAGACCCGAAGCAAAATCAGGTGAAGAACCTTTTGTTGAAGAAGCCGACCAGGTTATAGCGGCGATAGGTCAGACTGTTGATTTGAAACGGTATCTTGATGGATTAAATGTTAAATTAACTCCTTCCGGCTTTTTGTGGGTTGACCAATTATACGGACAAACCTCTATAGAATGGTTATTTGCAGGTGGTGATATTAGTTCTGGACCTTCCTCTGTAGCAGAAGCAATTGGTGCTGGAGAAAGGGCAGCAGTAGGCATTGATAAATATCTTACTGGTGAAGAACATGCTTTCTGGAGAGAACCGTATATGGTTGATACAGAATTTGACCCAGATTCTGACCCTGTAGATTTCCCAAGAGCAAAAATGAAACTTCTGCCTGTTGAAAAGCGAGTTCATAACTTCAATGAAGTAGAAATTCCGTTTACAGAAACATTAGCCGTAAGAGAGGCTCGCCGTTGCTTACGTTGTGATTATCGTGAAACAAAAATAAGTTTAAAAACACAACATTAATAAAAGGAGAATGAACCATGCCAAAATTAACTATAGATGGTATTCCCGTAGAAGTTCCTGAAGGGACAACAATACTTCAAGCAGCGAAACAAGTCGGTTTAAAAATCCCTACACTTTGTTATCTTGAAGAGGTTCAAGCCATTGGTGCTTGTCGTGTATGCGTGGTAGAAGTAGAGGGAGCACGCACTTTAGTTGCATCCTGTGTTGCTCCTGTAACAGAAGGGATGAAAGTTCATACCAATTCAAAAAGAGCCCGTGAAGCAAGAAAAACAGTGGTAGAATTGTTATTATCTGACCATGATGGCGATTGCCAGACATGTGTTCGCAATGATGATTGTGAACTTCAGGAATTGGCAAGAACTTTAGGTATAAAAGAGATTCGCTATCAGGGTGAAAAGAGTAAACGGATTGTGGATGAAACAACGCCGGCTATTGTCCGCGATACATCCAAATGTGTTTTATGCAGGAGATGTGTAACCGTATGCAATGAAGTTCAAGGCGTAGGTGGATTATTTCCACAAAATCGCGGATTTGAAACGGTCGTAGGACCTGCTTTTTGCAGTGATTTAGATGATGTCGTTTGTGTTCAGTGTGGACAATGTGGAGCGGTTTGTCCTGTGGGTGCCATTGTAGAAAGAGACCAGATTTCAGATGTTTTCGCTGCTTTAGATGACCCTACAAAAACTGTTGTAGTGCAGACAGCCCCTGCAATTCGTGCTGCCTTAGGTGAGTGTTTTGGTTTACCGCCCGGTACTTTAGTAACTGGTAAGATGGTTACCGCTCTGCGCAGATTAGGTTTCCATGCTGTTTTTGATACAAACTTTGCTGCAGACCTTTGTATTATGGAAGAAGGAACGGAGTTACTAACTCGATTAAAGAAAAAATTAGTAGATGGAGAAAACATAGCATTACCCATGTTTACCAGTTGTTCGCCAGGTTGGATTAAGTTTTTGGAACATTTTTACCCGGATATGATTCCCAATGTTTCAACATGTAAATCTCCTCAACAAATGTTCGGTGCTGTTGCAAAAACCTATTATGCTCAGAAAATCGGTAAGAAACCCGAAGATATTGTAGTTGTTTCTATTATGCCTTGTACAGCAAAGAAATATGAACATCAGCGACCAGAAATGAATAGCTCGGGTGTCCGTGATGTAGACTATGTTCTCACAACCCGAGAATTAGGTAGAATGATAAAACAAGCAGGTATTGATTTTGTCAATTTACCAGAAGATAAACAAGACTCTCCTTTAGGACTATCCACAGGTGCAGCTGATATATTTGCAAATACCGGTGGTGTAATGGAAGCAGCAATTCGAACTGTTTACGAAATAGTAACAGGGAAAGAATTACCGTTTGATGGACTTCATGTTGCTCCTATCGAAGGATTAGAAGGAATTAAAGAAGCTTCATTAAAACTTGAAAAATGTGTTCCTGAATGGTCATTCTTAGAAGGGGCAACTGTAAATGTTGCTGTGGCGCATGGTTTAGGTAATGCAAGAGCATTAATAGAACGTGTTCGTTCAGGAGAAAAGGCATATCATTTTATCGAAATAATGACTTGTCCCGGTGGCTGCATTGGAGGAGGAGGACAACCTCGATTCACGGATAATTCAGTCCGTCTCGCTCGTATTCAGGCTATATATAAAGAAGATGAAGGAAAAGAACTTCGTAAATCCCATGTAAATCCTGATATACAAAAAATATATGAGGAATTTTTGGGACATCCTAATAGTGAAGTTGCTCATCATTTATTACATACGCATTACAACCCAAGAACAAAAGTATAAAGATAATATCAGGTAAAGGAGAGTGTGAAAAACACTCTCCTTTACCATTTTAGAAAGTTGTATAATAGGAGTATGGGTAGGAGTATGTAGGTTTATGAGTGTGTAATATTCAGGAAAGATAAAATGGAAAACAAAATTATAATGG
>DAOSUS010000116.1 GCA_035378955.1 Candidatus Hydrogenedens sp.
CATTAATCTCACTAATTGAGAGAACCAATCCTGTTTAATATTATTAATTTTTTATTATTATATTATAAATATAACTAAAATTGTGGTTCTATTAATCCGTAAGTATTATTTCCCCTTGGATACAATACATTTACTTGTGAAGTATCAACATTAATAAATACAAGGAAAGGTTCCTCTAAAAGTTGCATCTGCATTAACGCCTCATCAACCGTCATCGGCTTTAACGCAACTTGTTCTCTATGTATAATCTCATGAGGAATTAAAGGTACCTCTTCTTCTGGAACACCTTCTTTCTTTTCAACTTCATCTTTAACCTCAAGGATTACATGTTTATATTTCCGTGTTTCTTCATAACTGCGTGGTTTGTGATTCTTTATTTTATCCTTAAATTTGCGAACTTGTCGGTCTAATTTCTCTATAACTGCATCTACGGATGCATACATATCATTGGATATTTCTTTACTATGTATCCGCATACCATTTGCATTTATATTTATTTCACAGATGTGTCTATGTTTTTCCACATCCAGCACCACATCTGCATTTATAATTTTATCGAAATGGTGGGTTAACTTATTGAGTGCATTCTCAATATAACTCTTCAACGCATCGGACATTTCCATGTGTCTACCTGTGATTTTTACATTCATTGATGTATCACTCCTTTATGTAATTTATTATTTCTTTTTATATTTTAACGCAAAATAATACCAAAGGATAAAAAAATAGTTCAAACGATGGAATTTCTATAAGTCACACATTTATAATCAGTAAATAAAATCATAAGAATAACCTATAAAATTAAAGAGGTTCCTATATGAAATATACGAAATGTTTTATTTGCTTCATTGGGCTAATATTCCCTCTAATAACTACTGCTATCCTCATATATAAATATGGTTACCATTTTCCCTATTGGGATGAAATATTATATCTTCCTCTATATGATAAATTAAGTCAGGGAACGCTTTCTATAACGGATTTGTTTTTCCTGCAAAATAATCATAGACCTTTTTTTCCAAGAATTATTACTCTGGGATTAGCAAAAATAACTTCCTGGAATGAATTCTCTATTCTTTATTGTAGTCTGATATTTGTTATTGCCCAATTTCTAATTCTTGCGTATGTAATAATTTCCAATAACGAAAAAAAAACAGATTACATGCAGTCAGACCATTCAAAAAATGACACAATAAAATTTCTTAATCTCTGTTATATGTCTCTATTGCTATTTTCATGGTCTCAGATGGAAAATTGGGTTTGGGGATTGCAACTTATGATGTTTTTTACAAATCTACTATGCATTTTAGTTCTATTTGTCATGCTTAAATATCCGATGAATGTTTTAACATTACTTATTTGTGCCATATTAACAACATCAGCCTCATATTCTTTTGCAAATGGATTATTAATCTGGTTTATTTCTTTACCACTTTTAATTTATAAAATAGTAAAAGCACGCAAAAATTATATGCTTCTTCTTATATGGTTACTTTTCGCTGTAGCCGTTATATCATTTTATTTCACAAACTATCACACCCCTTCTATTTCAAAAACTGATGTAGATATGGGATTCTTACATAAATTTTTATATTTCATTCTTTATATAGGTAGTCCATTATCGGGCTTTTTATTTACACCCCCATGGCACGGAAACAAGTTACCTGAGATAGGTGTAATATCTTATTTATTTGGAATAACCGGGCTTTTTTTATGGATATTTTTGCTTTACAAATCAAAAAAGATAATTGTTGATAATATTCATGTTTGTAAGTTCGAAAATGATAAACAAATATTGATAGAAAAAAGAATTACGAACTCAAATGCAGATGAATATTTCTTCTGGAAAAGTCTTTCTTTATTTGCACTATTTAGTGGAGTATTACTTGCATTTGGAAGGTCAGGTATGGGATTAGGACAGGCTTTATCATCACGATATATCACAACAGGATGTTTATTCTGGTGTTCTATTATGGGATTACTGAATTTCTATGTAAAAAACAAAGAAAATCCATTTGAAAAATATATTTCAAACCAATACTTAAAGAAGGTGCTTTTACTAATTATAGTAATATTTTACTTTGTTCTGAATCTTTCCCCGATATATTTAAATCGTGAATGGCATCAAATTGCCCGATGGAAAAATTTAGGATGGTATGCGTTATCTTCTGGCTATGATGGGAGATTATATTGGACAGACCTCTGGGGAGATAAAGATTTTATAAGTCCCCAAATACTGAAAAATGAAATATTACCGATATTCAAGAAATATAATTTGGCTAACGTGAATGATTATGAAAATAAAAATATTAAAAAAGAATTATCAAAAATGTTTATAAAGGAAACGAAATATTTCATAGAAAAAAAATTATGGAAGCCCGCAGTATGCTATCTGGATACTGCTATATTTTTGAACCCGGAATCACCAGATATCGAAGATATAAAAAAACAAATTCCTATAGAAGTATTTGGTCTTTACGAAAAATATCAAAGTGAATGGCGACTTATAACTGAAAAACATTGATTTATAGATATTATCGTTTAGTTTTTGGTATTATATTCAACATCTCTTTTTTGTCCCCTAAATTTATTAAAAACAGAATATTTTTGTTTTTTCGGAGTGTAAAAATGAAAAAGAAAGTATTTGATGATGTAGTCCCCTCATCACAGTTTAATTTTGCTCACGCAGAACAAGAAATTATTAAGTTTTGGAAAGAAAAGAAGATATATCATAAAAGTTTAGAGCAGAGAAAAAATGCTCCAAAATTCGTATTTTATGAAGGTCCTCCGACGGCTAATGGTTTGCCACATCCGGGGCATTGTCTTACAAGAACTATAAAGGATATTTTCCCTCGATATAAGACAATGGATGGTTATTATTGCGAAAGAAAAGCAGGTTGGGACACTCACGGTCTTCCCGTTGAAATTGAAGTTTGTAAAACATTGGGAATTATAGACGGTGGTAAATCTGCTATAGAAGCATACGGTATCGAAGCCTTTAACAAGGCCTGTATCGATTCGGTTTTCCGTTATCAGAAAGAATGGGAAGAAATGACCGAACGAATTGCCTTCTGGGTAGACCTCGAACAGGCGTACGTTACCTATCATCAATCGTATGTAGAAAGTGTATGGTGGGCATTAAAGCAACTATTCGACAGAGGATTGCTTTACCGCGGTTATAAAGTAGTTTGGTGGTGGGCTCAAGGGGGAACAGCCTTATCTGCAGGTGAAGTAGGGGAAGGTTATAGGGAAACCGATGACCCTTCTATAACAGTTCGTATATCACTAACAAAAGAGAGCAAAGAAAAAATGGGATTTGCTGAAAGCGATAAGGTAAGTTTCCTGATATGGACGACTACCCCATGGACACTTTTAAGTAACTGTGCTATCTGCGTGGGTCCTCATATTGAATATGCATTAATAGAAATGGAAAAAGATGGCAATAAAGAGTGGTTTATTATTGCCAGTGCTGTAGCAAAATCTGTATTAGGGGAAAATATTAAAATTGAGAAGACTTTTAAAGGAACGGACTTGGTTGGTTTATCTTATGAACCTTTATTTAAATTTGATATACCCCAAAATATTGAAGGAACAGGTCCTTCCGAAAAACATTGGATTATCATAGCAGGAGATTTCGTAGATATAGAAACGGGTACAGGTCTGGTTCATATTGCACCTGCTTTTGGTGAAGATGACTATAAAGTATGTAAAGAACAAGGGATAGGTTTTCTTTGTTTTGTTAAGTCAGATGGAACATTTGACGAAAGAGTTACAGAAAAAGATTTATATACGGGTGAACCTCTAAGTGGAAAGTTTTGTAAAGATACGGATAAATCCATCATTCGAATATTAAAAGAAAGAGGTCAACTGTTAAAACAGGAACAATTTCGCCATGCCTATCCTTTCTGTCCTCGTGCTGATAACGACCCCCTTATTCAATATGCTCGTCAAAGTTGGTTTATAAAAACTTCGGAATTTATTAATGAATTCTTGAAAAATAACCAGAAAATATCCTGGCAACCCGAACATATTCGGGATGGTCGTTTTGGAAATTTTCTTGCAACAAATGTTGACTGGGCATTATCTCGTGAAAGATTTTGGGGAACACCGCTACCCATCTGGGTTTGTGAAAAAACAGGTTATATGGAATGTATTTCATCTTACGAAGAATTGCTTTCAAAACCCGGTGTTCAAGGTTTAGAAGTGTGGGAAAATGCAAAGAAGGCAAATCCAGAATTAAACGATAACCTGAAGGTTCATAAGCCTTATATAGATGCAATTACTTATCAAAGCCCCAAAGACCCCAATTCGCGGATGCGTAGGGTGCCAGAGGTTATAGACTGCTGGTTTGATGCAGGTTGTATGCCCTTTGCTCAATGGGGATACCCTCATAAACCAAACTCTGAAAAAATATTTTTCGAGAATTTCCCTGCTGACTTTATTAGTGAGGCAATTGACCAGACAAGAGGTTGGTTTTATTCACTTTTAGCAATCAGCACCATGCTTTTTGGGGATAAAAAGGAATATCCACACCCATTTAAAAATTGTGTGTGTTTAGGTCATATTCAAGGTGAAGATGGATATAAATTATCAAAAAGGCTAAAAAATTATAAAGAGCCAAAATATGTCTTTGATAAATACAGTGCGGATGCTTTGCGTTGGAGTTTTGTTGCTAAAAACTCCCCTACCACAACAACAAGATTTCAGGAAAAACTTATTGAAGAACTACAAAGTGATTTATTAATCCGCTGGTACAATGTGTATAGTTTCTTCACAATCTACGCTAATTTAGATGGTTTTACTGCAGAAGGGGCTCCTTTGAAATTACTACAGGATGTTTCGTCCAACCCTCAGGATGTTAAGGAAGATATGGCTACTCCTCCAACTGACCCCGTAAAAGCATATCGGCAATGGAATGAACGGTGTGAATTAGACCGCTGGATATTAAACGAGATGAATAAGACTATTGTTCAGGTTCGAAATGCCCTTGACCAATATGAAACCTATCCATCCGCCAAGGCTATCTTTGACTTTTTGGAGGGTTTATCAAACTGGTATGTTCGTAGAAGCAGACCTCGTTTCTGGGATAGTGTGTGGACGGAACAAAAAGCAGATGCCTACTGGACACTATTTGAATGTCTAATTAATCTTGCACGAATTGCAGCCCCCTTTGTTCCTTTCTTTTCTGAAATCACATGGAAAAATCTTACAAAGCCCTTAAAAACAGCTACGGAAAGTGTCCATTTATCTACATATCCAATTGCTAACTCGGATGAAATAGATAATGTTTTACTTGAAAATATGGCTCTTGCGAGAGAAGCAGTAACTTTAGGGTTAAGTGCCCGTCGTTTATCCAACATCAAGGTTCGTCAACCTCTGGCGAAATGCGAAATAGTTTTATCCTCACCCGAATTAAAGGAAAAAGTCGCTTCTTACATAGAAATTGTTAAAGAAGAATTAAATATTAAAGAAATTGAATTTTCAGACCAGCCAGAACTCTATGTTAATTATGAAATAAAACCTAATTATAAACTCTTAGGACCTAAATTAGGAAGTAAAGTAAAATCACTCGCAAAAGCACTATCCTCTGCAAATGGAGCCATAATATATCATGACATTACCACAAATGGTGAATATATACTGGACATAGAAGGAGAGAAGGTTTCACTCAAAGAAGAAGATTTAAGTGTAAAGCTCATACCTAAAGAAGGTTTTACAGCCTCTCAAGGGAAAAATATGGTAGTTATCTTGACAACTACAATTACGGAAGAATTAAAGAAAGAAGGCTGGATACGCGATATAATCAGAGAAATACAGGAACTTCGCAAGGCAAAGCAACTCCCCTACGATAAAAGGATTGTTTTGACATTAGTCACAAATGACAACTCGCTTAAAAATGCATTTTCTGAATATAAAGATATGCTTGCAAGGGAAGTGTTAGCAAACACAATCACTATATCGGATAAAGAAAAGCCTGAAATGAAACAAATCGCTATTGATGATATTCCCGTAGGCTTATTCTTAGAACCTGTGAATTAAAAAAATATTACCGAACTAATTTCACCGGACCTGTTATATAAGGTCCTTTTCCAAGATGGTAAACTTTTACCTTTATTAAACCTTTTCTACGGTCTAATGCCCTCATAGCCGAATGGGAAAGGTCTATTACACGCCCTTTTATATAGGGACCACGGTCATTCAACTTGCAAATTACAGATTTCCCTGTGATTTCGTCAACGATAAGGTAATAATCACCAAAAGTACCAAAAGGCATTGCACAGGTATATTCATGGTCCTTTAAGTGTTCACCAGACGCAGTCAAGAAGCCTGTCTGTGCCGTGGTATAAAAAGAGGCTATTCCCTCAATACAAGGCTGTATGGGCTGTGTTGAAAGTAATAATATTGCTAACATCGGGAA
>DAOSUS010000117.1 GCA_035378955.1 Candidatus Hydrogenedens sp.
TGGAAGGCGTTGTTGAAGGCACACTGGAAGGCGTTGTTGAAGGTACCCACGAAGGAGAAGGTGAAGGAGGAGGAGGAACAGGCAAAGGATGTGGATGTTTTGGTGGCAAATCATTAGGTGAAGATGAATGGTGGAAGTATTTAATGGACTTTGTGTTGTTTGGTTTTCTTATCTTATTGATGAGCGGAATGGATAAGAAACGGAAATAGTAGAGCTATCTTAACTGTTGGTATTTGAACGAAACAGGGCAGACAGGGGATAAGAAACCCCGCATGCCCTGTTTATTATTTTATATGGAAAATGAGGGGTTGGCTATGGGGTGGGGTGGAAAGAGGAGTTTGTTTATGGACTTATTTTGTCTATTATTGTTTCTGTAAATTTAATTTGATGATTGCTTTAAAGTATTTATAATCCTTGTAAGTTAATATAGTAATTCATATTTCTCGGGAATGGATTTTTTCTAATGCTCCCTGGATGATTGAGAAGGGTTCTTTGAGTGTATGGGGGCTTATTTTGGGGAAATTCATTGGAAGGAGAGGTTTTGCTATGTCGTATTTAAAATAGGAGTAGGTGTCCAGGCCAACGAATTCTATATTCATTCTTTTTTTGAAGATTAAATTTAATATTCCTCGTAATCCGATGCCCGTTTCCCATGCGGATGTAAAAACTTTCATGGTGGATTTGTATTCCCCTATTTTTTGCCATACTTCTTTTCCGTAAAGTATGGAGGGTTTAATAACAAAGACTATTTTCTCTAAATAATTTTTGCATATATCTTCTAATTCAATATTCCACTTTTCAAGGAATTCATCAATCCCTGCTTTGATAGGTGATAAATCAAGGTAGTTTGGCAATTCTTTTGCTGTTTTAACAGGGTCCTCGATATATAAAATCCCTTTATCTGAAATTTGTTCTATGAGGTTTAGTGTCTGATTTAATGTCCATTGTCGGTTTAAGTCTAAAACGATTTGTGCCTCGCTTCCGATAATTTGTCTTACTTCGGTTAGTAAATCTCTTGCCGTTATTAGGGAATGTTCGCCTAATTTTATTTTGAAAATGGAATAGCCCTGTTTCTTTTTTCTTTCTGCTTCTTCAAGGATAGATTTGAACTTACCTGCAAGAAGTGCATTTACTTGTATAGAAATGTCCGATAAATTATCTGTATTAAAATTTAGATAATCAATAGCACTCCCAGTGGCAAATTTTATCTCTGGGGATTTATCCAGAAAAGACAAATCAATCTCGCCTAAAAAATATTTGAAGTTTTTTTCTATCCAGCCTATACATCTATTTATTTTTTCTTCTGTTGGTGGTAAAAGAGAAATCTCTCCCCATGATTTGTTTCCTTCAGCATCCTCAAAGTTTATGACCAGTCCTTGTTTGTAGGAAAATGGAACACCGCGAATAAAAACTTCTGTTTTCAATGGTATTTCATAACGGTAAATAGAGAATTTTCGAATATACACGGGTTTTGTCATTATATAATCCACAGCACAGAAAAAAGGATGCTATATATTAACAGTAATTTTGCTGTATTAGCTAATAGTAAGTTTAACTCACTGCCTTTCAGTCGAACCATAGACCTCATCAGAAATATGGCAGGAATTATTAGCACAATTAGGAACAGAATATCTGTCTGTCCAAATTTTGCAAACGCCAGAAGAGAAGGAATGATAAGAACACTTACAAGAAGCATTGTTATGTACTCGATTTGAGCAAATTTTTTACCGAAACGGACGGCAAGTGTTCGTTTGCCAACAAGGACATCGCTTTCAACATCACGATAATTGTTCACTGTAAGGATGGCCACAGAGAAACATCCTGCAGAAATTCCTGTTAAAAGTCCGTGTAATGAGATTTGAAAAGACTGGACATACTCCGTTCCCATGACTGCGACAGGACCAAAGAATAGGAACACAAATAAATCGCCCAATCCTAGATAGCCTAGAGGTATCGGTCCTGCGGTGTAAGCAAAGGCAAGTATTAATGAAACGGCACCAATGATTAAAATGGGCAAACCGCCCCGATAAATTAAATAGCCTCCGGGGAATAAAGATATAAGCACAATAATAGCCAATGCGAACTGCATTTGTTTTTGAGTAAGCCAACCTGCACTGGTTGCTCGTGTTGGACCTACACGATTTTCGCGGTCAGCCCCTTTCAGAAAATCGAAGTAATCGTTAGCGTAATTGGATAATATCTGTAACAATATGGCACCGAATAAGGCACACATAGCAGAAATTGCATGGAAATGTCCATCTCCAATAGCAAGGGCAGTTCCCATTATGACGGGAGCAATGCTTGCCCCTAATGTTTTAGGGCGTGCAGTTAAAAATAAAACTTTTAAAATGGAAGGTTTTTCTGTTGACATAATAATAATTTCAAGCAAGTAAAAGGTTTAATCTTAGGGCTTTCGTGGAAACTTTGAAAAATCGGGGTCTCTTTTTTCGAGGAAGGCATTACGACCTTCCTGTCCCTCTTCGGTCATATAAAAAAGCATAGTAGCGTTGCCGGCTAATTCGGTTAATCCCGCCTGTCCATCTTCATCTGCATTCATTGCCGCCTTGATACAGCGAAGAGCAATCGGAGACATTTTCAAAATCTGGCGACACCATGCCACCGTGGTTGCTTCTAATTCTTCCAGAGGTACTACTGTATTTATCAGCCCCATTTGCAATGCTTCCTGAGCATTATATTGCTTGCATAAGAACCATATTTCCCTTGCTTTTTTCTGTCCTACAATTCTCGCTAAATGGGCGGAACCATAACCTGCATCAAAAGAGCCCACTTTGGGTCCTGTTTGTCCAAATATAGCATTATCAGCGGCAATGGTCAAATCACAAACCATCGCTAAAATATTTCCACCGCCTATGGCATAACCTGCAACCATGGCTATAACAGGCTTCGGACAGGTTCGTATCTGGCGGTATAAATCAAGAACATTCAAACGATGATGTCCTGTGCGTGGGTCTATATATCCTGCTTCTCCACGGTATTTCTGGTCTCCACCGGAACAAAATGCTTTATCCCCTTCTCCAGTGAGGATAATTACTCCTATCTGAGGGTCAAATCGTGCATCGGCGAGAGCATCACTAATTTCATCCAGAGTAATCGGAGTAAAGGCGTTTCGACGATTAGGACGATTGATAGTAATCTTTGCTATTCCTTCGGCTTTGTGATAAAAAATCTCCGAATACTTTTTTGCTTCCTGCCAGCATATTGTTACTTCACCCATGATAAAACTCCTTTATTCATTTTATATTACAAGTTTTATATTTTATCGAAATAACGATTAATGCTTCCATTTTTTAAAAAAGAGATTTACAAGTATTAACAAAAGACATACGAAATTTCAATATTAAGAACAGAGAAAAGGAGGCGTATTTATCAATTGTTAATATTATTAATAATATTAAAAAAATATTCTAATAATATTGATTTTTATTATAAGTATTTGTATAATTATATTGGAATATTGGTCGCATAATTTATAAGAATAAATATTATGGCAAATGTTTCTCATGTAGAAATAGTAAAACAAGGACAAGAGGCAATTGCCCGTTGGCGTGCGTTAAATCCGCATGTAAACCTTGACCTTACGGGTATAACATTGCCCCATTTTAATCTTGAAGGGCTGGATTTAACAAAGGCGGATATGATGGGAGCCGATTTACGGTTTACCAACCTGAAAGGCGCCTGTCTGATGGGGGCAAGGTTAATACGGGCAAATTTAGAAGGGGCTGATTTGGAGGGAGCCAATCTTATCTCTGTAGACCTAACGGATGCCAATCTCTCTGAAGCAAATCTAACGAAGGCAATTCTTCGCCATGCCAATTTAACCGATTGCAGTATGAAAAAGGCTCGTTTGATACATGCAGATTTGATGAGTTGTGTTTTGTTTCGATGTAAACTTTATGATGCGATTTTAAGAGGTGCCAATTTAAAAGATGCGGATTTTAGTGCTGGTAGACTTAAAGGGGCTGATTTGCGGGAAGTCATTGCCAATTCTGCAAAATTTTCCGGTGCTGACCTTACATACGCTAATTTAAAACAAGCCTGTTTACCTCATGCAGATTTTCGAAAAGCAAAATTAGTCGGAGCCAATTTATCGGCAGCCAATCTTCATGAATCTGTACTTATTGAAGCAGATTTATCCGGCGCCAATCTGAGTGCGGCAATATTAAAACATGTCCATTCCAGCGAAGCGAGTTATAATCATGCTCATTTACAAAAAACAGACCTTACAGGGGCTAACCTTGAAAAAGCCAATCTTATCGGTGTAAATTTATCGGGTTCCAACATTGAAGGAGCCAATTTAAAAGGAGCCCAAATTTCACTTCTTCAGCGGATAAGACTATGGGGATTTTTCTTTTTCGAATCCTGATAAAAAAATTCAGGGAGATTATCTCTCCCTGAAAAAGTTTCTCCTATGTGTCGGGAAAATGGTTTTAAATTAACATAACTCTGCGGATAATCTTTTGACTTTCTGTTGCGTCTAAAGTTCTTTGTGCCTTGCGTAACTCGGTAATATCTAACTTCTCAAGTTTTTTGTCTAATATCATTATATTCCCAATGGCAATTTGTAATGCATATATGGGTTCCATCCGACTGGCGCGTAGGTCTAGATTTATATAACCTTTATATTTTGTCGTTCTTAAATAGAATAGAGTCTCTAACAATTCCCATAAATGATAACCACCAGGAACAAGCATATCATCTGATAGAAGACAGGTGTCGTTCAAATATACCTGAAACAATTTTCCTGCACGGGAAATATGGGCTATAGATTCTGCGGGAATTTCTCCTGCTATCATGGAATTGGAAAAACTTAAAGCGACACCGATATTTTTCATGGCAATTTCCTGACACATCGCAAGAGCTCTACCTGCAGAAGAGACAGTTATATATTTACGGGGGTTGCGGGATTTGTATAAAATGGACACATTAATATCTGGGGAAGCATATTTGGCGATTGTTTTCACAGAAGATATTATCGTGTTCCATTGATTTAAATAATCTACATGGAAAGGATAATCGGAACCGTCTGTATATAAACGGAGAACAACTTCTGTGGTCCCAAGCCCTCGTGCAATATCTACCGCCTTACGACCTTCATCAATGGCTGTGCTACGCATTTTCGGATGTTGATGACCTAATGCTCCCAATGCATATTTTCTGCTTTCTGAATAATCAACGGATACCGCGGAACAAGCAATATCATAATCTTTAAGCATTCTTTTTAGTGTCTTTACAGGAAGGTCATTGGTAACATCTGTTTGACGAATTTCTACCGCTCCAATACTCTTCAGTTTAGGAATAATTGCCAGTGCTTCTGTAAATTTGATAGGTTCACGATAACCTTCCTTACAATAATCATCATATACTGTGTCAAAAATCCCAAGTGTAGTTGAAAAACGAAGTGTCATTTTTATCTCCTTGTCTGGTTTTTAAGGATTACAAGTTATTTTAGGATTGGATATAAAGGAAATGAAATTATACACTAAAAATAAAAATTTGTCAATACCTTTTTTATAAACTTTTGCTATACTTGAACTTTCGTATTTTCGATAAGCGACTTTTTTATTATTTTTTTTATATTTCAATAATTTGTCTATAATTTTTAAATCTGCAATAGGATGTATAGTAAAGAGATATTTTTAATCTATAGTAATGTTTTTTATTTAGTTCCAGCTAATTCTACCCAACCCTTTTAATAAATCCTTTAAACTTTGACTTAGGTTCTGTTTCTCTAATAAAACTTCCCCTCGAAGGTCATGCTGTATAAACTTTTCTGCTGTGAGTTCGCCCTCTTTTATTTTCTTAATTAACGGAACATAAGTTTCAACAATCTCTACAATCAAACCTAATGAATGCACAAATTGGGCGTAGGATAAGGTATTTTCATCTATCGGTAAATCTATGGAAAAGCGGACTTCTCCTCGCACAGGTTCGTATGAAAATTTGCCGACGATGATACGGAAATTAATCCAATGCAAAGCCAGTAATAAATCCAGCAGGCAATCCTTAGGGATATCTCTATAAGGAGCCTGTAATAGGCTTTGTGTGCGGAACGAAATACATTTTTTTTCTATCATAGGGTCAATGCTTAACATGTAAACGGGACTATTTTCGGAAGCTCTCCAACCCGTATAAATAATCCCTTCTTGTTCCGAAGGTTCATTTACCGCTTCGTAATTCTTCCAGCCAAATCTTTCTAAATATTCCATTATTAGTTGCAGAGTTATATGTCTCATTTTCTCACCTTAAATTATTTGTTTATCATTATCATTATAACATTAAAGTTTATTCATCAAAACATAATCTTAAATCAAAATACAAAAATCTTTATTTGAGTTCCTTTTCTGGAATTTATTACTGACATACCATTCTATTAAGTTTATATGGAAAGGCTC
>DAOSUS010000118.1 GCA_035378955.1 Candidatus Hydrogenedens sp.
AAATGCTTTATGTTTCGAGTTCGATAGTGGCGCGAGGGAAGGAACCTAATATTTTTAGGTTTCTTGCTCTGTCGCTAACATCTTCAATAACTTGTTGGACTTTTTCGTCTTTGATATGTCCCAGGAAATCGATAAAGAAAACATATTCCCAGGGTTTTTGGCGGGAGGGACGGGATTCGATACGGGTTAAATTGATATTTGATTCGGCGAAGGGCATAAGGAGGTTGTATAAGGCGCCGGGTTTGTCTTTGGCAGATAAAAGTAATGAGGTTTTGTCGTCGCCGGTAGGTTCTACAATTTGATGTCCTAAAACAACGAATCGGGTGTAGTTATGAGGAATATCTTCAATGTGTTCGGCGACAATGTCGAGATTGTAGGTTTGAGCGGCTAATTTGCTGGCGATTGCGGAGGTATTGGGTTCTTGAGAGGCGCGTCGGGCGGCTTCTGCGGTGCTGGATACTTCAATCAGTTCGACACCGGGTAGGTTTGCTCGAAGCCAGTTTCTGCATTGGAGCAGGGCGTTATCTTTAGAATATACACGGCGAATTTGGTCGATGGGGCATTTGGCGAGAAGATTTTGAGAAATCTGGAGGAGGACTTCGTTGATTATTTTTAATTCTGAATTGATAAACAGGTCTAAGGTATCGCTCACGGAACCGCCCGTTGAACTTTCTATAGGAACGACGCCGTAATCAATGCGTCGTCGTTCTACTTCTGTAAAGACATCTGCGAAAGAAGGTAGGGGATGATATTCTGCGGAGGTGCCAAATACGCGTAATGCAGCCATGTGGCTGAAAGTATCTCGTGGTCCTAAGAAGGCAACGCTGGTCGGTTTTTCGAGCGAACGGATGGCACTCATAATTTCGCGGTAAATAGAACGGATAGCCCGTTCGTCTAAAGGACCGTGGTTCGATTGTAGTAATTTTTCTATAACGGATTTTTCCCGTTCGGGAACATAAAACGGTACCTGAGAACCGCTTTTAATTTTGCCTATTTCTTGAGCGCAGGAGGCTCTTTCATTAAGAAGGCTGATGATTTTTTGGTCAATCTCATCGATTTTTTTTCGTAATTCGTTGATATTCAATTTTTCTTCCTCTTAATAATTTCCATAGGTGCCATATTTATAAGAAGAACTGCTATTTTACCGGAGTCGAAACGGACTCTTACTCTCATTTTATCGCCACTGCCTTCTGTATTTAAAACAACGCCATATCCGAATTTGGCGTGTCGGACTTTTGTCCCTAATCGGTATTCTCTTTTTTTCTCTTCTTTTGTGGGCAACATTTTTTTATCAGGTAAGTGAATTGTTTTGTTATTTTCTACATTTTTCTTTATACCATATACTTCTACATTTTGCAGGTCTATTTCAAACAGAAATCGGGACATAAGTCTATCGGGGATTACTCTACCGTAATATAATCGGGATGCAGCCCCAGAAAGGATAAGCCGTTTCCGAGCACGGGTCATAGCCACATAACAAAGCCTTCTTTCTTCTTCTATATCGGCATAGGGGTCATCTTCATCCAGGTATGGGAATAAGCCTTCTTCTAAACCTGTCAGATAAACATAGTTAAATTCGAGACCTTTTGCACTGTGACAGGTTAAAAGATGAACGGCATTTTTCTGGGGTTGTTGTGTATCTATATCGGATAATAGAGCAAATTCTTGTAGGAATTCGAGAAGGGATTTTTCTTTCATAGAGTTTTGTTCACAGATGGTAATAAATTCTTGAATGCTTTTTTCGCGGTCTTTTCCTTCTTTTTCTGCTATATTGTTTATATATTCCCAATAATTTGTTTTTTCGAGTAAGTATTTAACGGTATCCCCTATCGTTTTTTCTTTTGAAACTAATTTTATTTCATCTATTAGATCTACGAATTCTTTAATGGATTTTCGGGTTCGCATGGGGAAGGTTTCATCATGTTCTATAAATCGTAAGACATGGAAAAGTGGTTTTTGCTTTTGTTTTGCATATACTTCCATTTGTTGCAGGCTTACCTGCCCTAAATTGCGGTGTGGGACATTGATAATTCGGCGGAATGCGTCATCATCTTCTTCGTTGGTTAGCAGGCGAAGGTACGCAACAATATCTTTTATTTCTTTTCGGGCATAGAAACGGATACCTCCGATAACAATATGTGGTATACCCCTTTTTCGGAAAGCCTCTTCGAAGGGACGGGATTGATGGTTGGTTCGGAAAAGGATTGCTACTTCTTCCAGTGGGTATTGATTTTTTTGTATGTCATTAGCAATCCATTCTGCTTCTTCTTCATCGGTAGTAGCCCAGTAAAATTTGATTTTATCTCCTTCGTCGTTTTGGGTCCATAGTTTTTTACCCAAACGGTTTTCGTTATGTTCTACTAATTTATTGGCTAATAACAGGATATTTTTTGTGCTACGGTAATTTTGTTCCAAACGGTATATAGTGGTGTCAGGAAAAATTTTAGGGAAGTTTAGTATATTGTTCAAATCACTTCCACGCCAGGAATAAATACATTGGTCTTCATCACCTACAACAAATACACGATTGTGCGAGCCTTTTAATGCCTGGACAAGGCGGAACTGGGCATGGTTTGTATCTTGAAATTCATCAACCAATATATCTGTAAAGTGATAATGCATTCTCTCGCGAATGGTGCTGTGTTCTTCTAAAATTTTTACGGGTAGGGAAATTAAATCATCGAAATCTACCATGCCCTGGGATTGCAAAGTATCTTGATATATATCCCAAAGTTTAAGGAAATGAGAATTTGGAGGGGTTATCGGACTATCTTTAGGTTCGGAAATGTTTTGTTTGTATCTACTTATCCAAACCTGAGCCTCACGGGGAGTAAATTGTTCTAAAAGGATTGGGTCAGATTTCAGGATTTTTTTCAAATGTGAAATTTGGTCATCATCATCTATGAGTATAAAATTATTTTTGAGATTGATATAAGAGGCGTATTTTCTTAGGAATTGTAGACCGAAGGAATGGAAGGTGCCTACCCAGGGCTGTTTTTCTGTTTGATTAATTCGGGCAAGAACTCTTTTTTTCATTTCTCCGGCAGATTTATTGGTAAAGGTAACTGCGAGAATTTGTTCTGGAGAAATTCCTTTTTCGTTTATTAGCCAGATAATATGTTCAACAATAACCCTTGTTTTCCCTGTTCCTGCTCCTGATAAGACTAATACAGCCGGTTCATAAGCATGAACAGCGTTTATTTGATCAGGGTTTAAAGAAGCCATGTTAAAGTAAACAAAAAGGATATTTTTAATGATTTAAATATTATTAATAAGGGTTAGGTTTCATTAACTACCTGCGGTATAACGAGTAAGTGCATGCATATAATTTGCTCGTTCGAATGCAGCGGGTTCATTTACCGATTTCTGGCTCATACTCCCCTGCATTATTTCGATAGAATCATACTCATGTTCGTTCAACCATTGTTCTAATTTTTTCAGAACGGTTGATAGATGAGGAATACCGAATTTGAGCAATGCAGAAGTCATCATAGCCACTTTTGCACCTGCCATCATGGATTTTACGACATCTTCCGCCGTATGAACACCGCCTGTAATTGCGAAGTCAATAGGAATTCTACCGTATAGGATAGCAACCCAGCGCAAACGAAGTAACAGGGTGTTAGATGTACTCAAATTGATATGGGGAACAACTTCCAAATTGTCTAAATCAAAATCGGGTTGATAAAAACGATTAAAGAATACCAGAGCGTTAGCACCGGCTTCGGCAAGTCTTTTCGCAACATTGGGTAAAGAACTGAAATAAGGGCTAATTTTGACGGCTAAGGGAATAGTAACTTCTTTTCTAATTTCTTTAACCAGTTCCACATACATATTGGAGACATAATCACTGGTCATATTGGGGTCGGTAGGAATAAAGTAGATATTCAATTCGAGGGCATCAGCACCGGCTTCTTGAATTTTCTTAGCATATTCAATCCAGCCCCCTTTTGATACGCCATTTAAGCTACCCATGATAGGGATGGAAACGGCTTGCTTTGCCTTATGTATATGTTCCAGATAAGCCTCAGGACCCATACGGAAATCACCTAATTCAGGGAAATAGGTAATGGCTTCCGCAAAACTTTCTGACCCATAGGAAAGGTTGCTATCTAATTCACGACTTAACAAAGTAATCTGTTCTTCAAATAATGAATGTAAAACCACGGCGGAAGCACCTCTGTCTTCCATTCGTTTTATGTTATCAATGTTGTCACATAAAGGGGAAGGTGAAACAACAAGGGGGTTTCTCAATTTAATTCCAAGGTAGTTTGTTGTTAAATCTGCCATTTTTCAACTCCTTATTTGTATTTTATTTTGTCTGGTTTTCTGCTACGGCTTCTTGAATATTTTTCATTTCAGATTGTAATTCATTACAAGACATAGAGGCTAAATATTCATACAATTTCCAACGCATCCGCACATCTTTTTGAGCCTCGTTTAAGAGCATCTTTGCTGTTTCAGGACTGCTTAGAGATAACATTTTGTATCGTGTTTCATTATAGATATATTCCTGTAATGGCATGGAAGGACCTTTAGAGTCTAATTGAAGGGGATTTTTCCCTTCATTTAAGAGAAGTGGATTAAACCGTACAAGTTGCCAATGTCCTGTGGCTACTGCTTTCTTTTGTTGTTCTAATCCCATAGTAAGATTATAACCATGAGCAATACAATGGCAGTAAGCGATAATTAATGAAGGTCCGGGATAGGCTTCTGCTTCGCGGAAGGCTTTTATAGTCTGTGCATCATTGGCACCTATTGAAACTCTTGCTACATAGCAGGTTCCGTAGGTCATTGCCATTAGGGCAAGGTCTTTTTTGGGAGCCGGTTTTCCGCCAGCAGCGAATTTTGCTACTGCAGCACGAGGCGTTGCTTTTGAACATTGTCCACCGGTGTTGGAATATACTTCTGTATCCATTACCAATATATTTATATCGCGATTGGAGGCAATTACATGGTCAAGACCACCATAACCAATGTCATACGCCCAACCATCACCGCCAAGGACCCATATACTTCTTTTAACAAGGACATCCGCAACCGATAATAATTCCTTTGCAAATGGATTGTCTAAATTACTTAATTTCTGTTTTAGAATGTTTACACGGTCTCTTTGTGCTTTGATTCCTTCTTCTGTGGTCTGGTCTGCTGTTAATAAAGCGGAAACCAATTCTGTCCCGATTTGGGTTTCTAATTGTTTTAATAGATACTGAGCATAACTTAACTGGGTATCTACGGCTACTCTCATACCCATACCAAATTCTGCGTTATCTTCAAATAACGAATTACACCATGCAGGACCTTTGCCTTCTGCATTAGTTGTCCAGGGGGTTGTAGGTAAGTTTCCGCCGTAAATAGAAGAACAGCCCGTTGCATTAGCCACCAACATACGGTCTCCAAACAGTTGGGACATCAATTTTACATACGGAGTTTCTCCACAGCCGGCACAAGCCCCTGAAAATTCAAATAGGGGTTGAAGTAGCTGAATGTCTTTGACGAGATTCAAGTTAACCTGGGACCTATCAAAATACGGAATACTTTCAAAGAAATTCCAGTTTTCCCGTTCTGTTTCACGAAGGGGTGCTTGTGGTTGCATGGTAACACCCCGATTCTTTACTTCCTTCTTATTCTTGGCAATACAAACTTCGTAACATAGACCGCAACCTGTGCAGTCTTCGGGAGATACCTGTAATGTGTAACGGAGATGTTTATATTCTTTCCATTTGGGTTCTGTGGATTTGAAGGTAGGTGGTGCTTTTTCTAAATATTTTGGGTCGTATATCTTTGCACGAATAACTGCATGAGGACAAACCATCACACATTTCCCACATTGGATACAAACTTCAGGGTCCCATACAGGAATTTCAAGGCCAATATTTCGTTTTTCCCATTTGGTTGTCCCGGTGGGGAATGTTCCATCCACAGGTAATTGACTTACCGTAAGTTCATCCCCTTCTCCTGCGATAATTTTACCCAATATATTTTTAACAAAGTCCGGTGCTTCATCGGGAATCGGTGGTGCAAAATCGAAAGAACTGGTTACCTGGTCGGGTACTTGAACTTCGTGAAGATGGTCTAATGTCATATCTAC
>DAOSUS010000119.1 GCA_035378955.1 Candidatus Hydrogenedens sp.
AGTCAGTAGCGGACGAGTTGAAAATCGTTAAGAATTCAGAAATACAAGAGTGTGCGAGAAAAATTAAAAAACTTCCAGTATAAGGAGAACAAATATGACGGCTACATTAAGAACTTTGGTTGGCGTGCAGTTGGGGACTGGTGCAAGCGTAGTTAATATCCCCGTTCAGGTGGTTAACTTGGCACAAAATCCAGAATGGTTGAAGTTAAAAGCGACCTCGTCTGTAAATAACGACTTGACGGCTTTAACAAAACTGATGCCAGAATTAGAATTAGAAACCCATGATATTAAGGGTTTGCTGAGTTTTTTTAATAACCAGATTTATAAAGTTGATACCTGTAAATTTTACATGGGGACATTTGCCAGCACTCCGACGGATAATTTGTTCTATTCAAAAACTGGCGTTTTGGTTGCGATAATTAATGAGGCGGTTATTTACCTGGATAAAATTTCAGGAGATATTGGAGAACCTCTGACGGCTACCTTCAAAGTCAGGGGTAGTGCAATTGAAGTAGATACGCAAGATATTACATCCTTTGCGGTTACCCACTCTGCGGTATCTACAATCAGCACTGTAACTTTTGGTGCTAATGTAGTTGGCATTAGAAATTTAGACTTTTCCACAAATATCGAATTCTACGACCACTATGACGAAAATATTGACCCTTCGGTAAGTGCTATTACCAATGTAGATATCCAGGTGAAATTAAGATTGTTAGTTGATGATTTTTTGGCAACACAAGCACTTGAAACTGCTACTGATTTTACATTGAATCTTAAAAAATATCAATCTTTTGGAGCCCCTACGACTGGCGGGACAATAACACTTGGGCAGTGTGCGGTGAATGCAGATACCCTGACTACACAAATTGGTGAAGTTGCAACGGCAGAGGTTACATTACTACCTAAAACAATAGCATTTGCTTTGGCATAGAGGAGATTTTATGATTATATTTAAAAGCAAAAATAAACTTTGGGATTTAAACTGGAAGCAAGTTGGAGACTGGTATTTTGGAGCGGTTAATGATAGTTATAAATTGCTTGTTTCCTCAATCGAATCGGTTGAGGAAAAAATTGATAAAATAGAAATTGATGATGGCTTTCAATTGTTAGTAAAATCTCCTATTCCCGGAGATTTGCAAAAAAACAAAGTCGATGGGATACCAGTGATTTTGGCTGACGGAAATGAATGGATAATCAAAACTATCGCACATGTCAATTACAAATTAGTTTTGAAAAATGGGAATGAATTTTTTGAGGCATGTGACCCACTTTTTGACATGTTAATTGAGCGGGCAGACAAAATGAAAGAGGGGGTAGATATAAATTCACTGGTTGATATAATTGTGGCTTGTTTGGAGCAGAATTATTACTTAAACAGAAAAATAGTTTCAGCACTGGGGCTATTAACTACCGACCTTATTGAAGATATAGTTAAAAAAATCTATATGTGGGGGCAGAGTGGCAATGACTTTTTTCGTTGATGCGTTAATGAAATTCAAGTTGGGTAATCCGTCCGTTTTGGATTATATGATTGTGAAATCAGCAAAAACTAATTTATTAAAAGCGAATGACCCATTTACTGCGTTAATCGGGATGATTCTATAATGGCAAATATTAAATTAAGTTTAGATGTAGATGACAAGGCTTTACAGGCGGTTATTTCTAAAAAGCGTAAAGTTGCCATAGGGATTGATACAAAAGAAATTAATCAGAAACTTGGTTCAATAGCAAAAGAAGCGAAACAGGTGGATACTACCTCTGTTTCGGGAAACATTAAAAAACTGTTTTCGGAAATTGGGAATACAATTACAAAAAGAGTGATACCGTCTGTAAAATCCAGCATAGGTTTGGCACTCGGAGCGGTAGGTGGAGTTGCGGTAGGTGGTGTATTAATGATGGCAAGGGGCGTTCAGTCTTCAATCGAAAAAGCACTGCCGATGGCTACCTCATTGCGGGGGATGTTTGGAAATATTGATAAAACTTTATTTTCTAATTTTGACGATATAAAATTAACTTTGCAAAATATAGCAAAAGCGACTGGCGTCCCATTTGAAGAATTGGCGGGAGCAGTTGAAAGTATTTTACCCTCACTTCCAGACCAGTCTATCAAAACTATAAATGATATTGCAAGTGTTTTTTCAAAACTTAAATATTTAGAAAATATTGATGTAGACACATTTATGACGGTTGCAAATGTGGGGCAATTAAGTGGTAAAACCCTTGAAGAAATGGGGCAATTATACAATATTTTTACCGATAGCGTTCGTTCCAATGTCAGGCAAATAAAAACGGAAATGCGTAAACTGGCTGGTGATTTTGGTGGTGATGTAGAATCAATGTTTGCCTCAATTGAATACTTTTCAAAGTATATTGACATTGACCCTCGTGAAATAACCTCAAAATTGGAGCAGGGTATAAAACAGTATAAAGATTTTGTATCAGGTGCAGTTCCAGCAGATAAGATGGGCGAATACGGCAAGTTAATAGCAGATATGTTAAATACACAAGAATATGCTGATATATTTAAGAAATATCTCGACCCTGGAACACTTGCAGAATCTTATAAAGATTTGGCTCAATTACCCGCGACTCAGATGGAGCAGTTTTTCGCAAAGGCGAGGGAAGCGATAAAGGGGGAAATGTATGAGTATGCCGCGACAAGTATGCCGTCATTAGAAAAAGCATACAAAAAAATCAGTGATTTTGCGACAAAAAACTTTGGAGAATTCTCACCAATTGTAAAAAGTGTTTTCATTTCGCCAGAAACAGGTATGCCTACCCTTGCTACGGCGGTTATACCAGTTGTTGATAAATTGGTTGGGATTAAAAATTCACTTGATAAAATTACAAACGCGGTTGTTGAATTTAAAACTGCATATGAAACCACGATTAATTTTTGGGCTGGGGTTATAACAAAATTTAATAAATATTCAATTCAAAAAATTGGTGCTTATCCAGGGGTTCTGCCATGAGAATTGTTGAACTCGGTTCATATAGGTTATACGGTTCAATTGATTTTGTGGGTAATGACATTAATCTTGAATTCATTGAATATCCATATCATTATTTGCCAATTGAATTGGGAAATTACACAAAAGATAGAGATGTCTCATTTGAGTTAATATCCTCAACTAGATTCATTTCAAATCAAATACGAGATATTTCAATAAATTACGGTTCGCAGATGTTTACTGGAAGGGCTTACAATATCGAGATAAATGAGACGCAAAAGATAGTTGTGTTAAAAAGTAATATCGCTGGTTTGCCACCAGGGGAATATTATTTACTAAAAGGGAAAATGAAGGTTTATAAAACTTTATAATGGCACACATACCGAAATATATTAAACTATATGTAACCGGTTACGATGAGCAAAGCTTATACGCTCACGGTGTAATTGTAGAGGATATAAATCTTAATTCTAATGGTATAAACACGGCGTCATTTAGTTATTATCCCATCTACGGCGAGTTGTCCTTATCGGTTGGACAGATTATAAAAATTTGGGCAAGGGGCGATTGGTATGGCAATTCGGTTTTAATTAATAAAAAACTATCAGAAATAGAGCAAAGCGGGGTATTAGATAACCCACCCACCGTTTACTATTATGAGGTTATTTTTATTGGAAGGGTTAAAAGAATCGAGGTTGAAAAATATTCAGGCAATAACTATAAATACCGAATTGAGGCAGTTGGGATTGAGGAAGATTTACAAGAAGTTAGTTTCAATTCCTACAACTTTTTTGATACCGAAAATCAACAAGTAGTTGAAGTTGCGGGTATGCCAAACTTTGCTGGGTTGAATCGAAAAGTTGACGAAAATCTATTTGTAAAAGAAGGCTTGGGGGTTCAATGGAGTTGCTACGATGCTTTAATGTATTTTAAAAACACATTTGTATCACCATATTTTAGTGGAGCAATATATTTTGACAATATTACCATTCAAACTTTACAAAATACACCATATACCTCAAAAACGCAGTTTTACAATCATTTTGAATTTTTAAATATTATTTGTGGAAATTTATTCACCTGGACAGCAAAATATATTGAAAATTTATTTTATCTAAATATCCGATTTAATTATAATGCAGACACCAGTGTCTCCCTTCCTATTTTACCAAATATTTCTGCAAGTTTAGAATCAATCGAATTGCCACAAAAAATAATACTCACTTATCCGTTTTTAATTGACTATACCACCGCACCGTTTCAATCTTATATTTTCCGACATCCTGATAACTACTTAAATGAGGTTGCGTATGATTTAACACCAGAGGAGATGGATTTAGCAAAAGTGGGAGAGCCGTATGTACGGGACATATATTATGTTTTGCCACCAACAGAAAATCCAGCACCCTTGCCAATCCCTCACCCTGTAAAATATGATTGGTATTTGAAAAATTCAATAGGTTCAAAACTCGGGGTTCATAGCAAATTTGTTATTCAGCCAATTTTTGAATATGATTCTACAATGTTTAATCTTGATGATTTTGAATGGGTGAAATTAAACAATATCTTTTTGATAAAAAATGGAGTTCCAGTTTATTTTAATTCTAACAAGCCTTATAAAAATTTCACAATCTCAATTAACGGTTGCGATTTGAGTATAGATTGTGACATACCCCACCAGTTTGCACCTTCCACTTATACCTACCCTTTTTCAATGATTGAAATTCCAGTTTTTCCGATTGATAATAACGACGGGATAGTTATAAATGGACTTTTGAAAAGTAAAAATGTGAGACGAATCAAATATCGGGGAATTGTAAACGGGAGACAATATGTTTACCGTTGTGAGAATTTAATAACTGATGAGGTTGCAGACAGCATTTTAGATAATCTCTACTTTTTGATAAATGGCATTCAAAGAAACAATCTTAATTACAAGTTTCCACTTTTAGAATACTACAATGAGTTTTTGGGTTTGAATAACAAGAGAATAAATGTAATATGGCAAAATATTGGGGGTTCAGATACATCTTCAAATATAAATTCAATGATTGCGTCAACGCATATATACCGTGAGGGGGCAGGCTACTGGTGTGAAATACAAACCGATTTTCAGCCAAACATAGATAGCCTCATTCCGATTCTACTTTTTAATCGGACATTTGAAATTCAGGACAGGCAGAATAGCATATCTTTTGAGGGAAACGAAGGGGAATTCTATGGGAAAATAACAGATATAAAATATAACAATTATGTGGTAGATTGTGATTTTCAGGAAGATTTAGAGGTTGCCAGAATAGACGATTTCAAATTGGGATACTGGTCAAATACCCCTCCGTCTGACAATTACTATTTTGAGAAATTATTAAAAGAAGATTCTACAACGGAGTATGAGCCGTCCAGGAGAAAATCATATATCGTTTCAGGGGGGGTTGAGGAAATGCGTGAAAATAAAATTGTTCCAGCAGAAATTGAATTCCCAATTATCAAATTTAAGTGGGGAATTGGGAATATACCAGTGATGATAGTTGACTTTGACCCACAAGGATACCCAATTTATCGTTTTGTAAAATTTATTGATTTGAATGAAGGCGGCAGAAGCTGGGCGGAGATTGTAGAATGACAGTTCCATACTATTTATTTGCAACGATGGGCGAAATTCCAGACGGGACGGAGCGATTAAAAGTAATTGGATTTAGGTTGTGCTACATTGAATTTGTTTTACACCTACCCAAAGTTGATTTAGATTTAAAAAAGCCACGATTTGTATTTTGGTGTGGTGAAGAGATGGGGATACAGTTATACG
>DAOSUS010000120.1 GCA_035378955.1 Candidatus Hydrogenedens sp.
ACTATTTCCCGGGTCTAATAATGTAGAGAAATGAGTCGTTTTGAATTCAACATTACAATCCGGATATTGAATTTCACCTTCTCCTTCTACCGGTGTTCCTTCCCCTTCCCCTTCTTCTCCTTCGGGTTCTTCCCCTTCTAAAGTTCCTTCAAGGGTTGTTGTAGGGCATATACCATCATAACCGACCCAGCAACCTTTTGCTTCTAAAAGTGGAATTTGTTCACATAATACAGATTCGGGCAAAGGATTGCCTTCTAATCCTATTTCATCACCAGTGCCTAAGCCTGTGTTCTGAATTAGCGATTGAATGTCTTCAATTTGATTATCCCATAAGAATAACTGCTCTAAATTTTCTAAATTTCGTAGGGCAGTTATGTCGGATATATTGTTTCGTCCTAAATTAAGAAATCTAAGCCCGAATAACGACCCTAAAGGTGAAATATCAGTAATATTGTTGTTCCATAAAATAAGTGTTTGTAAATTTCGGATTTTATAAATTCCCGCTAAGTTTTGAATATTCCGTGAGCCAGCATTAAGTGTTGTAAGAATAACAAGGTCACCTTCATAAATATCTTTGGTTTGCTCGTAACCTAATGCATCTTTTACAGCCGCTTCTAAATTTGGGTCATTAAAATGAACAACTTCTCCCGCACCAAAAACATCAATAAAGACTTTTTGGGATAAAACTTCTTCTGTTCCTGATACTGCTCTGCATTGATATTCACCCTGACTGGAACCCGATATGGGATTTATAATCCATTGGTTAGAGTTTGGACCCGAAATAACTCCATTATGACTCCAATAATAAGTCGGAACAGTTGTTCCTCCTTTTACCTTAAAAAGTAGTGTTGCTTGTTCGCCTACATTATAGAGACCTCCAACGGGCTGAATAAGTATCTGGAGAGGTACTTTTCTCACTCCTAAATAAACACCCCAGGATTGTCTTCCTCCCATTCTCGTAGAAGGATTGTAAATAGAAGCAGAATCGGATACGGCTATAGAGAATCTTGCATTATCTAAAGTTGTTGCATAAGGAATTACATAAGTTGAAGAATTAGGACCTACGATTTCAAATGAAGAAGGGAAAGAATAACCATTGGAATCAGTTCGTAGCCATTGGAAAGTTAATGGCCCATCTCCTCCTGCAACCTGAACAGAAAGTGTGGCCTCATCCCCTGTATCAACTACACCCGGATTGACCCATATACCTACTATCCTCGGAGGAGGAACAATGCTACACCTATTAAACCATACCTCACGTGTTCCTGCACCGGAATACGCCTGAATATTGGTTTGTCCATTTCCATCTATATCACCCCCTGCACCTAAATAATTGGTGCCTGTATTTCCAAAAGTCACATAACGACTCGGTCCAAAATTAATATAGTCATCTAAATTTATATAATTTAAAGCCCAACCATAACCTTCCCGTTCTGCAAAATATCGAACAAGGTCCTTCAAAAAATTATTTAGAAAATTGAATGTTACAGAATCTCCGCAAGTCATATAACCTGCGAGGAAATATTGAACAGCGAAAGCAAGTAGAGGGTCTTCATTCCGAAGTTCATTTATAACATCAAAATGCATGGTTTGACCTAAAATATTTAGTGTAATATTTAAATCTTTTTCTACTTGTTGCATATTGGCTCGAAAACCTTCTTGAATTGCTATAACCCTTGCCATCGGAATGAGAGGAGAATTATTCAATAAAACAGCAGATAATAACCCTAAATGGTCTTCCTCTTTTAGCCCATTACCATCACGGTCGGCTCCATAAATGTGAGCAAATCTTCCCGGTGCCATATCATCTAATGTATAATCGACAGCCCATAAAATATAATCATAATCAACATCAATACGGTCTGGGTATCCTGAAAAAGAATATATTATTGAAATTCCCAGGATTGCAATAGTTAGTAAATTCCAAACTTTCATATTTTGTCTCCAAATTACATTCATATTTTTTTATTCCTAAATTTATATATTATAATCTATTTTTATTATATAACAAATTCATTAACAAAAATTAAATTAAATATGACAAATTTTTAACACAATATTTTTTAGAATGGAAATATTTATTTTCTATAATAATTAGAAAACAAATTTGTTTTATTTTGTATTTTAGTTTATACTTATATTAAGATTTAGTTGTGAAATTTTTTAATAAAAAAATTTTAAATAAGGTAAGTTAGATGATAATGAAAGAGAGCAAAGGTGATATGAAAATCAGGTTTCTATTTTTTTTATTTTTATTCGAGATATGTTGCTTATTGCATCCTGTTTATGCTCAAGATATATTTGACCTGCTTTATAACGCTAATGAAGGTTCAGGACATCAGGACCGTCCGCTTAACCTTGCAAATCGAACCGGAAACATTACGATTGATACAGATTCAATGTTGATATATGGAGATATTACCCCAACTCGTTATGGAGAAGAGGTCTCTGGAGTATGTGTATTTCGTTTTAGTTATGTTAATTTAGGTCCCAATGTAAATGTTACTATTCAAGGAAAAAGACCTTTAGCAATATTATCTGCGACAGATATGGTTATCAATACGAATTTAACAGTTACCCCTGGAACATTGGGTGGTGCCTTCGGTGGAGAAGGCGGTAAAGGTGGAGAAGGAGGAAAAGCAGGCAATGGAATGGGTGCTGAAGGAGGTTTTGGCGGAAATGCAGGTGCAGGTGGAATTGGTTATGATGAAGCAAGTAGTGGTCATGATGGGACAGTTGGAACAAAGGGAAATGATTCAGGACCCGGAACATGGGAAGGAGAATTTATCCCTCAGGGCGGAAGCGGTGAGAATGGTAAAGTAGGTAAAAACGGACAATGTTATATTTCTGCCAGTTCTTTGCTTATAGCAGGAGGTAGTGGTGGAGGTGGTGGAGGTGGTGGAGGTGGAAAAGGAGGCTCTGGTGATGGTGGTGGAGGGGGTGGAGGTGGTTCTGGAGGTGGTGGAGGTGGTGCTTTTACATTAATTCTTCCTACCGAAAAATCAGGTGAAGGTGGAGGAGTTGGAACATCCGTTGGAGGTGCTGGTGGAGATGGAGGAAGTGGAGGCAATGGAGGAACAGGAGCATTGGGAGGTGCTGGAGGAGATAATTATCCATTAGGTTCTAAAGAAATTGTTTCAATGTTTATTAAAGATTATGGAGAAAATGGAGGAGATGGTGGCAAAGGAGGAACAGGTGGCGGTGCTTTAATTTTAGGGGCAAGAGGAATGTTGACACTTGGTAACAATATTACTATTGATATATCTGCTGGGTTACCTCAGAATGGAACAGCGGGAACAGGTGGCGGAGCAGGAGGAAGAGGAGGATATGGAACACCCGGTATGTTAAAACTTCAAGGTTCACTAATTAACCTTCCTTCGGGTGTGTTGAGACCTACAATTAAAGCCAATTATTCAGGTGACCTTTACGCAGAATCAAATGGTAGAGTTACTTTAATTACAAATATGTCTCAATATTTACTTGGTTTTAGATTGCCGAATTTTACAAATCCCGGGACATTAATTGGGTGGACATTAAATAATTCTGTGTTGAGAGATTATAATATATTTAATCCGACAGAAGATACTCCTCTAATACCTGAATTGAGTTCTGGGCTTGATGTAGAAGGATATTTAAAAGATAATGTTATTTATGAAAACATTATTCAAGCAACAGTTCCTGAGTCGGTTGTTAGAGATGTAGAACTTAAAAGGATTACTGGGTATAATTCGTATTTTGAAGGATTCGACCAAATCATTTTGATTAATCAAGGAGAAATTTATTTATCCCGAGTATATTTAAAAGTTGGAAATAACAATCCTATGCCTATAGGGTTTGGAACGGGAGACCTTGCTGTTGGGGCACGATGGACAACTTTAATTCCAACTACAAATCCTCTTACGAATGTAGAGATAATAGTTTTAGATAATATTCCCGGAGAAGGGGAAGGACAAGTTGAAGGAGAAGGAATAGCAGAAGGAGTAGCAGAAGGAACAATCGAAGGAGAAGGAATAGCAGAAGGAGTAGCAGAAGGAACAATCGAAGGAGAAGGAATAGCAGAAGGTATTGTTGAAGGTGAAGGTCAGCAAGAAGGTACCGTAGAAGGGACTACGGAGGGCGAAGGTACATCCGAAGGAAGTTCTGAAGGAGAAATTTGTACATATCATTCCGCTGATACAGATAGAGATTGGAAGATTACCCTGGCCGAATTATTAAGAGTCATACAATTATTTAATTCCAATCAATATCATTGTGATGGAACTACTGAAGATGGATATGCACCCGGAGCAGGATTACAAAATTGTCAGCCTCATAGAAGCGATTATAATCCTGTTTCCTGGAAAATAGAATTAAATGAGTTATTAAGGCTTATACAGTTTTTCAATTCCACTGGAAGTAGATACCATTGTGATATGAATGGAGAAGATGGATATAATCCGGGAATATAAAAATATGGTATTATTTAATAGCAAATTTTATTGATTTTTGAAGTGGAAAAGGTTATAATAAATTAAATATAAACAATGTTTAGGAATAATAAAATAATTATCAATAAATTATACTTTAAAATGTATAGTAAAGGAGGAAGGATAATGAAAAGTTATGTGCTTAAAAGTAGTATTAGTCTTTTGTTATTACCCGTTTTGTGTATGCTGGTAATAACATTAGACACTTACGCTCAGACTTCTTCAGCATATTATGTTGGAGACCCCAATGGCCCGGATTTGACTGCTCCCAGTGGTTCAACGCTGGTATTTAATACAGATGCATTGACTATGACGGGGCAAAACGGTGCAACACCATTTAGTCATACTGCAAGTAATGAAGGTGGTGTCGCTGTCTATCGGTTTAAGAATGTCAATATTTCGACAGGTGTGACAATAAATGTATTAGGTTCAAGGCCATTAGCCATATCAGCCTATCGAGATATGTCTATTGCTTCTTCATTTAATGTGAATGGCTCAGTAGCGGGTCGTTCGGGTGGCGGTGTCGGCGGTGTTGGTGGTTCAGGAGGTGCAGGTAGAGCGGGAGGTTCATCAGCAGGGGCAGGCGGCGCTGGAGGACCCAGTAGACCCGGTGGACCCGGTGCAGATTCTTTTTGGCAGCAAGGTCAATCTGGACAGGGTGGTGTAGCTGGTGCAGATGGTTCTCCCGGACAAAATGGATTTGCAGGACAAAATGGTGGAGCAGGTGAACCGGGGACTTATGGGTTTGGAACACAAGGTGGTCCAGCGGGAGGTTCGTTAGGTCAAGGTGGAACAGTAGGAGGAAGTGGTGGTGGTAATGGAACAGGTTCTACAGCTGTAGGTTCGGGTGGCAGTGGAGGTGCAACAGGTGCTTTTAATGGTAGTGATGGAGGTCCCGGTTCTAATGCGAATAGTTCTTTCCCCGGAACAAATGGTTCGAATGCACAATAAGGTGAAAATGGTAAGAATGGCGGAGATGGATATAGTGGTGTATTTAATGTCCCTGTTAATACATTAGACTTGTTT
>DAOSUS010000121.1 GCA_035378955.1 Candidatus Hydrogenedens sp.
AGTATAGTTGTTTTACCTGAACCCGACGGACCCAGTAAAGCGAGTAATTCACCTCGTTGTATTGAAAAACTTACATCGTCTACCGCCAGAAAGGAGCCAAACTTTTTGGAAACATGTATAAGTTCAATGCTCATTGTATCCATTAATCTCCATATCTACTTCCTTTTCTATACTTGATTAACGGGTCCTTGCTTTCAATCCACTTTCTCAAAATCATAGTTATAATCCCGATAAAACAAAGCAGGCTTGCAACACAAAATGCACCCGTTAAATTATATTCGTTATATAAAATTTCAACCTCTAATGGCACTGTTATTGTCTTCCCTCGAATATGCCCGGACACCACTGAAACTGCACCAAATTCACCTATCGAACGAGCAGAACACAAGATTATCCCATAAAACAGAGCCCAGCGGATATTTGGTAAGGTAATTTTAAATAATATTTGTAGCCCATTTGCACCCAACATCCTGCCAGCTTCTTCCATCTCTTGTCCCTGTTCCTCCATTATTGGGATAAGTTCCCTCGCTACAAACGGAAAAGTCACAAAAAGTGTGGCAAGAACCATTCCCGGAAAGGCAAATATAATTTGAATATTCCATTTCTCCACTATTCCACCTAATAAGCCATTTACGGAAAATAACAAGACAAATATAGTTCCTGCTACAACAGGGGAAACAGTAAAAGGTAAATCTAAAAAAGTAAGAAGTAGTTTCTTCCCTCGAAATGTGTATCTGGTAATATACCATGCACAGGCTATACCAAAGAGGGTGTTTAAAGGCAATACGATGAGCAATATTTTTAAGGTTAATAAAATAGATTCAATAGTTTCTTTACGGGTAATATTGCCTGCATATATAGAAATGCCCTGACTAAATGCGTTGAAAAAGACTACAAACAGAGGTATAACAAGAAATAGAAGGAGAAAACACATAGCAACTATGATAAGAAATAAATGAAAACATAACACGAAAATTCTTTTAAGGCGCATAATTTATATAATCCCTGAGTAGCGTTTATTCCAGAATTGAATAAAGTTCAAGCATAAAAGTAATAGAAAAGAAACAGTTAAAAGAAATACAGCAATGGAAGCAGAACCATAATAATCATATTCCTCCAATCGCATTACTATCAATAATGGGGCTATTTCTGTTTTTAATGGCTGGTTTCCTGCAATAAAGATAACGGAACCATACTCTCCCATAGCACGTGCAAAACTTAATGTAAAGCCCGTTAGCAATGAAGGGAGGATTGTCGGAAAGATAATTTTATGGAATATTTTCATGCGAGAAGCACCTAAACAACGTGCTGATTCTTCTACTTCAGGGTCTAAGTCTCTCAGTACAGGCTCGATTGTTCTAACTGCAAAAGGGAAACTTACAAAAATCATTGCAATTGTAATACCGATAGGGGTAAAAACAACCTTAAATCCATTTGCCTCTAATAATGAACCTATCCAGCCTCGAGGACCATATAACCATGTTAATGAAATTCCCGCTACTGCTGTCGGTAAAGCAAATGGCAAATCAATCAATGCATCCCAGAAACCCTTAAAAGGGATTTTATATCTAACAATAACCCATGCAACAAGAAAACCGAACAATGAATTAATACAGGCAGATATTAAAGATAAACCAAAGGACACCTGATATGCTTTTATTGCCCTTAATGAAAAAACAGCAGAAATAAAGTCATTTAAAGAGCCACTAAAAACTTTGATATATAGTGTGGATAATGGAAGAAGAACAATTAGACTTAAATATAACCATGTTATGCCTAATGAAAGACCATATCCTGGCAAAACCGCTTTCTTCTTTAATATACTTCTCATTTTTTATTTTCTTTCTAACATAATTTGGTCAAATATACCCCCATCTGAAAAGTGAATTTTATGTGCTTCTTCCCATCCACCGGGATATAATTCTTCAAGACGAAATAGATTAACATTCAAGAATTGGTTTCGATGTTTTTCAAATACAGCAGTATTGCTGCAACGATAGTAGTGCTTTACAATTATATTTTGTGCCTCATCCGAATAAAGAAATTCAAGATATTTACGAGCAATATCTTTTGTATTATGTTTTTCTACATATTTGTCTATTATAGCGACAGGAGGTTCTGCCAAAATACTTTCTCCGGGAGATATAACTTCAAGACTATTCTGTGTCTCCTGAATAGCAAGAAATGCCTCATTTTCCCAACTTAAAAGAACATCTCCAATACCTTGAAGAAAGGTATTGGTTGAACCTCTTGCTCCTGTATCCAATACAGGGACATTTTTGTATACTTTCTTTACAAATTCGCGTGCTTGTTCGATACCTCCCTTGCGAAATGCATATCCCCAACATGCTAAATAACACCAGCGAGCACCTCCTGATGTTTTAGGATTGGGTGTAATTACCTGTACATCAGGACGGATTAAATCATCCCATGTTTTAATATTTTTAGGATTTCCTTTGCGAACGAGAAAAACAATGGTTGAAGTGTATGGACAACTATTATTAGGAAACTGTTTTTGCCAATTCTGAGATAAAAGTCCTCTCATTTTTACAATCATATCTATATCATAGGCTAATGCTAAAGTAACGACATCTGCCTCTAATCCTTCCATTACAGAACGGGCTTGTTTTCCAGAACCACCATGAGACATTTTTATGTTTAAATCAAGCCCTTGTTCTTTTTTACATTTTTCAATAAAAACTTTATTAATTTCTTTATATAATTCCCGTGTTGGGTCATAAGAAACATTCAAAAGTTCTATTGTTTCACTGAAACAATATCCGATAAAGACATTAATTATTATTAAATAAAAAAAAGAAACCCTTTTAAACATATAATACTCCTGAATTTATGTTATAGAGAGAGCAAAAAAAGTGCCATTATTAATAGAGATATATTTTATTATACAAATTATTGTTAAATAAAAACTTGCGAAATATGAAATATTTAGTTATATTATATAAAATAAAATACTGAAATATATAGTAAAAATAATTACCAAATATAAAGGAAATGAAAATGGATAAAGACACATTAATTACTATCTGGAAAGAGGTAGCAAAACATAACCGAATAGAGCATTTTTTGTTGGAAATTTTACCCGAAATAAAAAAAGAAATAGTATTACTGGAAAGCATAGATATTTTAGTTATAAATAAACAATTAAAAATTCTGGAACTTATAACAACACCTCAAACTATAAAAATAAATAAGAATAATCATATTATTTTAACAGAAGATATGATTAAACAATTACAGAAATTTTCCAGTGAAAAATCGGTTTTACAGTGCACCTCAAATTTGTTTCCTGCTTATCTAACAAATATTATTTCATCTTTTTATGAACATGAATATTTATCTTATATTTTTTTAACCCCATTAGAAATTGATAAAAGTATAGAAGGGATACTTGTAGGTATAATAAAAAAGGATACACTGGTTCCTGAAAGAATAAAGGATGTATTAAAGACACTTCAAAAACCTTTTTCTGTGGCTTTGGCAAACCATATTCGAATTTTAGAAATGGAAACATTAAAGAAAGCCGAAGAAGCAGAAAAAATAAGTTTGTTACGGAAATTGGGGAGAGAATCGTTTGATGAACGAATTATAGGGGAGAATACAGGGCTAAAATATGTTATGGAGCGGGTCAGATTAGTAGCGACTTCAGACCTACCTGTATTAATTTTAGGAGAAACAGGAACAGGAAAAGAATTAATTGCTCGTGCATTGCATAAAAATTCAAACAGGTCACAGGGACCTATAATTCGCGTGAATTGTGGTGCTATTCCACCGGAATTGATAGATTCACAGTTATTTGGTCATGAAAAAGGCTCTTTCACAGGTGCTATTGAAAAACATATAGGTTGGTTTGAGAGAGCTGATGGAGGCACTTTATTTTTAGATGAAATAGGGGAGTTACCTTTACATGCACAGGTTCGATTACTTCGGATTTTGCAGGATGGTTGGTTTGAAAGGGTAGGAGGGAAAGAGCCTATTCATGTGGATGTGCGTCTTGTTACTGCAACAAATTCTGACCTTGCTCAATTGGTGATTGAGAAGAAATTTCGTGAAGATTTGTTTTACCGAATATCAACATTCCCTATTATATTACCACCATTAAGAGAAAGAAAGGAAGATATTCCTGAAATGGCAAGATATTTTGCGGAAAAATCGGCACAACGGTTTAGTTTGCCTGTGGTTTATCCCACAGAAACGGATATAGAACTGCTTTGTCAATATTCCTGGCCTGGTAATGTTCGTGAACTTGCATCTGTAATTGACCGTTCCGCTATTCTGGGAAATGGTAAGAAATTAGAAATAGCTCATGCTTTAGGTTTATCCAATACAAAACAAAATATATTTATACAAAATAGTAAAGAAAGACCTGAAGAAATCATTAGTTTAGATGAGTATAATAAAAGATATATCGAATATGTTTTATCAAGAACAAATGGGAAAATTGATGGGAAAGGAGGATGTGCAGAACTTTTGGGAATAAATCCTAATACTTTGAGGGCAAGAATGAGAAAATTAGGTATTGATTATAAATATTTTAAATATAAAAAATACAAATAACAAAATATTTTAATATATTCCGCAAAAAAAACTTGACAAATAAAACGAAATATATTATATTTAAAAAGACAATTTAAAAATTATTAACATTAAATAGGAGGTATAGTTATGAAAAAGAGTTTAACAATTGGAAAAAGGCTTGCGATTGGTTTCGGGTTATTAACTTTTATTTTAATCGCGGTAGGTTTGGTAGGACTTATTTCTGTCTGGCAGATTTCAAAAACCATTAACGCTTTGACAACTCGCTCATTGCCGTTAACGGATACATACATTATAAGAGCACAATATCCGCGTGTTCTTGCGGGAGAAAGTTCTTTATTATCCACCGAAGCAAGCAGTGAAATTCGAACCGCACAATATAAAAGATTTGAACAGGCAAAGGATGAATTTAAAAAAGCATTTGATTTGATAGAAGGTATAAAACTTACACCGGAACAAGAAAAAGCATATAAAGAATTTAAGCCCTTACATGATACATGGTGGAAAAATCATGAGACCTTTCTGGAATTTGCAAAGGAGTTTGAGAAATATGATTTAAAAAATCCGGCGGAATTACAGAGA
>DAOSUS010000122.1 GCA_035378955.1 Candidatus Hydrogenedens sp.
AATGTAGATGAAGCGTCCCCGCTTCGGGTAGTTTTGCGTCCCTCATTCCTGCATTCGTGGCGGTCTTGCCAGACGCGCGGTCTTGCCAGACGGGCGGTCTTGCCAGGCAGGCAGGTTTATGGGGCGGATGGGACAAAGGAGACACATAGGACACATGGGACATTAACAGCCAAACTATGCTTTACCCCGTTCTAACCTCGCCCGCATGGCCAGTGCCCCTGATAATAAAATTTCCTGTAGGGGCGATTGACCAATCGCTCTATTATCCCAATGGAAAAAATCGCCTTATTATCCCGACAGGGAAATCTGTATTTCGTTAATGCCCTATCAATATCGCAAATTCCCGTTATAAAATTGATATGCAATTACATTGTTAGGGCGAAACATGTTTCGCCCATACATTATTTTGCCTTTGCCGATATTTATGTCCCCGCATCCGGGTGTTTAATCCGTCATACAATCCTTTTATTTATGGCGGTCTTGCCAGGCAGGCGGTCTTGCCAGGCGGGCGGTTTTGCCAGGGGGGCGGTCTTGCCAGGGGGGCGGGTTTATGGGACGAAGGGGACATAGGGGACACATAGGACACATAGGACACATGCGACAGATGAGACGGAAAGGAATGAACAAGTCGGAGAAAATGTATAAGACGGAGGGGTTGAAGGGGGAACATGGGACAGATGAGATGGAAAGGAATGAACAAGTCGGAGAAAATGTATAAGACGGAGGGGTTGAAAGGGGGACATGGGACAGATGAGACGGAAAGGAATGAACGAGTCGGAGAAAATGTATAAGACGGAGGGGTTGAAGGGGGGACGGATAAGATGAACGGGACGAATGGGACGGAGAGGACGCAGGGGGCGAATGGAACACATGGCACGGAGGACATGCATAGGATAAGGGGACACACGGGACATAGTAGACGAATGAGATGGAGGGGATTAGATGAAAAATTTTCCTTATAGAAGGATAAATCTGTTAGTTATATTTTTTAGGTGTTTATATTATATTTCACCGCCTACAGCCCAACCGAAGTTCTGTGCCAATCGTTTCATAAAACCTAATTTCTTTTTGGGTTCGATGGCGGGTGCTTGATAGAAAAGGCGTTGGGATATTGCTTCTACACAACGACTTGCAGGGGCATTGGGATAGGTAATAAAGAAGGGCTGACTTTGCATAATGGACTGGTTCACATGGGTATCGCGGACGATATGTCCCAGATAAATTAATCCACGCCCTAAGTATTGTTGAGCCACATTTGTTAATTTGGTTGCCACGGCTTGTGCCTGTGCGGAGTTAATTACCATGTTTACAATCAATTTTATAACGGCATCACTTCTTTGATAATGGATAGTTTTCAGCATAGCATAAGCATCTACAATTGAAGAGGGTTCCGGTGTGGTTACTAACAGTACCTCATCGGCAGATGTGCAAAATGAAACCGTGTTTTTGCCAATTCCTGCCATAGTATCTAATAGTAAGAAATCACTTCGTTCACAGAGCGACATTAACGCTTCAACCAGTCGGTCACGGTCACGGTCTACAAGGTCTGCAATGCGAGATAGCCCTGACGAGCCTGGGACTACTTCCAGACCTAAAGGTGCCTTTATGACTACTTCTTCTAATGTTTTCGTCCCTTCAATTACATGCGCCAGATTATAAAACGAGTGCAGACCCATTAAAACCTCGACATTGCCTAAACCTAAATCGGTATCTACAAGAACTACACGGGCTCCTTGTGTGGCTAAAGCCAGAGCCAGATTTACACTGACACTGGTCTTCCCTACACCTCCTTTTCCACTTGTGATAGCAATCACTCGACATTGTTTTTTTGTCTGTCCTGCCAATTTCCTTAATTTTTCTGCCTGGTCAGCCACGATTTCTTTTTCCTTCTATTAATAATTCAACAATTCCGCCCGGAGTTGCCAGAGTAAAATCGTCCGGGACATTTTGTCCATGTGTCAGGTAACCCACAGGCAAACCTGTTTCTAAAATCAAACTTATCATAGAGCCAAAACGGCGGGTTTCATCTAATTTTGTAAAAACAAGACTTGTCGGGTTGAGAGAAGAAAAGCCGGCTACACTGTATCTCAAATCCTCTAACGGTGTGTGTGCTCCGAGAACAAGCATCGTTTCATACGGTTTTATTATCTGTAATATTTCACGAAGTTCTTTGACCTGCCGTGTATTGAAAGGGCTATTGCCGGCTGTATCTAAAAATATCAGGTCATATTTTGAATATTCCTGCATTGTTTCCCATGCGGTTTTCTTGTCATCAATAATTTTTAGAGGAACACCAATGATTTGTGCGTAAATTTTTAATTGTTCTGTTGCACCGACACGGTAGGTATCTGTGGAGGCAAGGGCTACCCGCACTTTCTCATGAATGGCAAAATGAGCCGATATTTTTGCCAACGAGGTTGTTTTTCCAACACCTGTGGGTCCACAAAAGACAATCCATCGAGGGACACCACTACAAACCGGGATGCCATTGGTGGTAATAATTCGTTTCCTCAATTCCAGAGCCAAGCGTTCGATAAATATTTTAGGGTCGCGAGCATGTTCCGGGCTCATATTTTGAAGGACCGTATGTATCAAATCCGCAGACAATCGTTTGGACATTCCTTGCTGGACAAGGTCTTTATAAAAAGGAATTATTTCATTGGGTATTCCTGTGGGTGCAGTTTCTACAGACATGACCTGTAAAAGTTCTCGAATTTCTCGTAATGCTTTTGCAATATCTTCTCGGGGTGGGGCTTCTTGTAATTTCTCTTTAGGGAAAGGAACCACAGGTGTTTCTGCTTCGCCGGAAACCTTTGCTTTTTGGGGAATTGTGCTTTCTACTTCAGTAATGGGTTTTTGCTTCAATCGTTGTTGTGTTTCACGAATGATACGCTCAAATTCTTCGATTTTTTTCTTCTTTGTCTCGTCCTCTGTAACCGTTGAAGTAGAATGTTCGAGATATTTCTTTTCAACAATGGATTTTTTTCGTTCTTCGGGCAAGTTTGTTTCTGGCACCGAAACGGTTACTTCATAAGTTTTTTGTCCGAACCAGCCCCGTATCCCTTTTTCATACACTTCTTGTGTCCCAACAACAATAGCCTGTGGACCAAACAATTCATGGATTTTGTTGGCGACTTCGCTTAGATGTTTGCATCGTATTTTAAAAAACTTATTTCCCATTACACCTCGATTTGTCCTTCAATCTCTACTTTAACGGAACTATCTATTTCATTATACGAAAGAACGCGTATTTTTGGTAATTTCCGTTCTAAAATTCGGTATAGGAAACGACGCACATTAGCCGTGCAAACGACAATAGGTTCATATCCTTCCAGCACAAGACGCTGAATGGCTTTGGCTGTATTTTCACAAATTTGTTGGGAACGTTGAGGTGAAACGGGGATATATTCTCCCCCTTCTCCTCTTTTTACAGCATCTAATATTTCCTGTTCCAGCGAGGGGGAAAGGGTAACAATTCGTAGTTTATTATTTTCATCTACAAGTGGTGCGCAAATAGTTCGTGCCAAAGCATGACGGACATATTCGGTTAACACATCGGTATCTTTGGTCCTCGGTCCGTAATCACATAAAACCTCACATATAACCTCGAGATTACGAATGGAAACACGCTCCCGAAGCAAATTCTGCAATACTTTTTGAACTTCACCATAGGAAAGGATATTCGGGACAAGTTCATCTACCACAGTAGGCGATGTTTGTTTTAACCGTTTTAACAGTCGTTGCACTTCTTCACGCGTTAATAATTCTCCTGCATGGGTAGAAAGAATTTCGGAAAGGTGTGTTGCCAGCACGGCGGAAGGCTCTACTACGGTATAGCCGGCACTTTCTGCTTGTTCCTTTTGACTTGCCGTCACCCATAAGGCTGGAAGCCCAAAAGCAGGTTCTGTAGTTTCAATCCCCTGTATATTCTCATCAACAATTCCCGGGTTCATGGCAAGGTAATGGTCAGGGAGTATTTCATAAGAGCCAACTGTGGCTTCACGAATTTTAATACAGTATTGGTTGGGTTTTAATAGGAGATTATCCACAATGCGAACGACAGGCACGACAAAACCCATTTGCACCGCCATTTGCTCACGGATTTTCTGAACCCGTGAAAGCAAATCCCCACCTTGAGAGCGGTCTGCTAATTTTATAAGAGCAAAACCCAATTCAACCTTAATAGGGTCAATGGTGAGCAATGCCTCGGCTCGTTCTGTGGGGCTTTCGGGCTTTTCTTTTGCTTTTTTGCTGATTTCTTCTTCCTGTTTTGCTTTTACTTCCTTTTCCCTTTGCACCTGAACCGACATATAGGCAATAAATCCGAGAACAAGAGCAACCATAATGAAAGGACCAAAAGGCATGCCTGGGACAATACCAAAAAGTGCCAACAAACCTGCAGCTACACCTAATGCTCGTGGATAGCGGCTGAATTGTATGGTAAAATCTGCACCTAAACTGTTCTCTTCGGATACGGTGCGTGTAACAACCAGGCCTGCAGCTGTCGAAATCATCAAGGCTGGTATTTGCGATACCAGACCATCACCAATGGTAAGTTGTGTATATATTCGGGCTGCGTCGGCTAAAGACATACCGTTCATTAAAACACCCATAACGAGCCCTACGGAGATATTGACAATAGTAATAATCAGCCCAGCAATAGCATCTCCACGAACAAATTTCGTAGCACCATCCATAGCCCCATAAAAATCTGCTTCCCGTTCAATATCGCGTCGTCGCTGTCGTGCTTGTTCTTCCGTTATCAGACCTGCATTCAAATCTGAGTCCACACCCATCTGTTTACCGGGCATTGCATCTAAAGTAAACCGTGCTGCGACTTCTGAAATACGGGTTGCACCGCGGGTTATCACAACAAACTGAATAACAACAAGTATGATAAAAATCACAATGCCTACAAAAAT
>DAOSUS010000123.1 GCA_035378955.1 Candidatus Hydrogenedens sp.
AAAGGTTGTTATTACAGGAGAATTGGAACTCCTTACCGGTCTACGCATAGGAGGTTCAGAATCCGGTATATCCATCGGCGGTGCTGATACTGTTATTATCCGTAATGCCACTGATGGCAAACCATACATCCCCGGAAGTTCCTTAAAAGGAAAAATGCGTTGCTTGCTTGAGAAAGTTCATTGTCCTGGAAAACTTAATTCTGTCGCCAACTCAAAAATCTTTACCTGTGATTCGTTAAATACTTATAATGACCCTCAAAGAGGCATTATCTTTCATATATTCGGGATTACAAACAACGAAATTGAAAAGTTAAAAAGAGATAATCAATCTTACAAAATAAGCAGTGCTTTACCTACACGACTGATAGTTCGAGATGCCTCTCTAACTAAAGAATCTGTTCAAAAGTTAGAGGAGTCGTCATATGTAGATTTACCCTATACACAGCTAAAAACAGAAGTAGTTATAGACCGTATAACTTCCGCCGCAACCCCCAGAAAAATAGAACGCGTTCCTGCCGGTGTAAAATTTAATTATGCTTTTGTGCTCAATCTTTACAATCCGCCAGATTTAGAAGAGGAATGGCTAAAATCTATACTTTACACCCTCAAAGAAGGAATGGACCTACTTGAAGACGATTACCTCGGTGGGATGGGCTCTCGTGGTTACGGACAGATAAAGTTTGCCACAAGAGAAATCAAAGTCGAAAACTTAAACCCAGAAATATCATTAGAAGAAAATTCGACCTTCAAAGATTGGAGAAAAGAATTTGAAAGAAAGGTCTCACAATAAGGAGACAGCATCATGCCCTATTATCGAATAAAGCTAAAACCTAAAGGACCCTTTTTCATAGGTCAAAACAGTCATGCCCGAAAATCCACCGCTATTGTTCATTCCGATGTACTCCATTCCGCTTTAATATGTGTTTCCGCAATAACAGATACATACTGGCTCTGTGAACGAGCAACAAACTTAAAACTATCGTCAATCTATCCTTATTACAAAGAAAAGGGAAATAAAAATAGCGGTAGGACTGTCTTTCTCTATCCAAAGCCTTTCGTCCCTTCCACAACGGATGATACCAATAATGAATCTATCAACGAGCCATACCAACAGAAAAATGAAGAAAAGTTGGATAAGAAAAGATGGAAAAAAACAAAATATGTATCCGAAGGGCTTTTCAAAGAATTGCTCATCAATAATGAAATAACTCAAAGTGCCCAGATAAAACACTTAGATGGAGCTGACGAATCTAAAGCTTCCGTTCTTTGTTTAAAAGAAGAAGTCGATAAATTAAAACTACCTAATAAAATTGTCATAGAAAACTACAAAATTTCTACTGTCATTGATCGTATAAATAATCAAACGACCCCATTCCCTCAAAACTTCTACGAAATTAATACCGATGAAGGAGTAGGACTTTGGTTCCTCGTTGAACTTCAGGAAGATGAACTCGATAAATTTAAAAAACTATTATCTACCCTTGGCGAATTAGGTCTCGGTGGAGAACGAACTTCAGGTTTCGGACATTTTAGTGTTCAATCTATCGAACCATTTACATCAGAATATATCACCGTAGAAAATGGCTTACTTAAAGTCAAAGGGCAAGAACAGCCCTACAACGCAGCCGTAACATTAAGCCTGTATCATCCCACAAAAGAAGAATTTGAAAAAGGTATTCTAACAGGAATTGCCTCTTACGAATGCACAGTCCGTGGCGGTTGGATTCATAGTATTGCCGGGTATGATAGCCCTAAACAGTCCATTCGTATGTGTATCGAAGGAAGTGTTTTCCCTGCTATTAACGGTATGCCTTATGGCGATGTTACCGACATTAGTTACGACCAGAATCCACATCCCATTTACCGTTCCGGGCTCGCCTTTAATATTTATTTTTACCATGCATCAAAAGAGGAGAACTAAAATGATTAATGATAAAAAAATTCATGGAGTATTCAAAATCACACCGATTACACCCATTCATATATCCGACGGAGAGAAATACCAAATCTTTGAATACTACATTGAAAACAAAAATTTCTACTTAAAAGATGTTTTCAAATTCTTCCAGGAAAACTATCAAAATCTTGATGCCGCATTAAAAATTATTGAAGATTTATCATTCCGCCTTTCTCCAGAATATATCCGCTATACACTACCCGTATTCGCTACCCCCCAAGAAAGACAAAAAACAACCAGTGTTGCCCAACTCAAATCCTCTGGGGACTATTTAAAACCAGTATCTTCAAAACATACAAAGTTGGACCCATCAATGGAAAAAATCAAGAAGCAGGCACAACAAAAACAGCAACAATCTACACCACAGCAAGTTCGACCATCTGCCCCTATTTCTCAACCCACAGAAGAAGTCTTTTCCTTCATCAAAGACCCCTTCGGACAACCTTTTATTCCCGGTTCCAGCCTCAAAGGATGTTTAAGAACGGCTATCACCTATTATCTGTTGAAATCACTAAATATAAATATTCCTAATAAAATTTTAGATACAATATTTAGAAATCAAGAACAACAAAATCAAAGACAAAAAAATAAAAACTCACAAAGAACACTTCTTAACTACATAATCCCTCTAAATGATGTTAAATATGACCTATTTAAAGCATTAGTAATACGCGATTCTTCTCCTTTCCCTTTAATAGATACTGAAAGTAAAATTAAAACAATTAATAATTTTGCTATTTGTCAAATTCAAATAGCCAAAAAGAAGAATAATTCTATTGATTCTCAAGGAGGAATAATATTAGGGGAATGTTTACTTCCCAACACAACAATTGAAATACCGTTTTATATTGATACTTTTATTTTAGAAAGAATCATTGGTACCGCAGAGGCAGAGGCAAAAAAGAAAGAAAAACCAGCAATACTTGATAAATTCAGAGATAACAAAAAAATTTTTGAAAAACTTAGAGAAATTCTATCGAGTCAAGATAATATAAAAAATGCATTACTCAGTTTCTCATCGGCACTAATCGAATCACAAAAAGACTTCTTTAATATAACAGATTACGACAGCAACTTAAAACAATTAAAATTTGAACAAGCGAAGAACAATGAAATACTACTACAATTAGGTTTTGGTACAGGCTATTTAAGCAAAACCATAGCCCTCGTTTATCCACCTGAAAAACGAATAGAAATACAAAAAGAATTACATCTGGGCATTGGAAGAAACTATACCATAGATAATCCTTTTCCGCGTTCAAGAAAATTAATAACTACAAAAGAACATATCCAACCCTCGGTTCCTTTAGGCTGGTTCAAACTCGAAATTGAAAAGAGACAACCATAAAACAACACAATGGAGGGAATAAAATAAAAAGATAAAAGATAATTAAAAAACGAAACTATATCAATATCATTCAAAATCAAGTGTGCATAAAAAATGGGAGTGTGAAGATGCATCTGATTTTAACCGAACAAAATATCCGTGTCGGAAGATACAAAAACTTGTTCAAAATTACCAGCAATAATAAAATCCTAAAAACCATCCCAGCGAACAAACTAACCCACTTCATTATCTTTGCTCAAGGCTTTTCCATCTCTGCCGAAGCCCTACAACTCTCCGCTGAAAACAAAATCACCTTAACCATTTGTAAACCCTACGGAAAACCTATCAGCATCATACAATCCCCGGATATTCATCCTTACATTCAGGTCCGTTGGAATCAATATAAAGCCCTGCAAAACGGCTTCGGCATCGAAATCGTAAAAAAATATATCCACTCTAAAATTGAAAACCAATTTCAACTCCTCTTTCGATACAAAAATTACTTACCCCAGATAGAACCTACCTACCATCAAAACATCCAACCACTAATCCAAAAACTAAAACAGATAAGCCCTTCCAATATACCAAATGCCCAACAAAAAATCATGAATATAGAAGCCTATGCATCATCCCTATACTGGAATTTCTTCAAACAACTTATCCCCCCACAATACAACTTCACACACCGTACCCACCGCCATTCCAAAGACCCTGTCAACTCTGCTCTCAATTACGGCTACGGCATTTTATACTCCGAATGTTATCGCGCATTATCAACCGCTGGACTTGACCCTTACGCAGGCTTCCTGCATACCCTCCAAAACAACAAACAATCTCTTGTATTCGATTTTATAGAACAATTTCGACAACCTCTTGTAGATACGCCCTTACTCGCCTCTTTACGACAAGGACTAAATATATCAATCCAAAAAAATGGACTACTCGAAAAAGAAACACAAAAACGACTATCCACCCTCTACATAGAACGACTTTATGAAAACACTTCCAAAGACGCCAACATTACATACCAAAAAATCATCCTCCAAGAAGCACTAAAACTTGCCCAATATCTTAACTCATCAAAACAAACCCTTGACCATCAACAATAACTATGCATACACTACTCTTCTTCGACATAGGAAACGACAAACTCCGAAACAAAATCATTTACCTTTGTCAAGAGGCAAACCTCTCTCGAATCCAATTCTCCGTATTCATGGGCTACCTCGACGAATACGAAAAGGAAATACTAATCGAAAAATTAAACAAAACCCTTCGCGAATATCTTACCAATGAAACCCCCGACGACAAACACCGACAACTCATTATACATATCATTCCCCTGTGCAACACCGACACAAACAAAATAAAAATCCTCAACCGAAACGGCATAACGCACTTCTCACCACTTCAAGAACAAAATCTCATCATAATTTAATCCATTATAATTTAATACATCCTCCTTTTCCTAAGATTTGCACAGTTACCATTTAATTTTTTCCTTCATACATATAAATCCTAAATGTAGCACGGACATTCCTATCTGTGTTCTCTAATATCCTTCTTCTCTATCTCCTTCAATAAAGTCTCCGCCTTAACATCCGGCACTACCTC
>DAOSUS010000124.1 GCA_035378955.1 Candidatus Hydrogenedens sp.
GGAAGGACATCTATATTATTTGAAATAATGGCTGATACCAACTGCTGAACATCGCACACATCAATAATTCCATCTTTATTTATATCCATATTTTTTTGGTACAAAGGATAAAAACCCCCCATCATTACCCCGAGAACCAGTAATAAAGTTAAACAATTTTTTAATATATTCTTTCTCATAAATTTCCTTTTTATTATCATACTATATATATTTTAAAAAAACAAGTTTTTTTGGATAAAAAAATTATGAAATTGAAATTCAAAACAATTATAATTTATATCTCTTAAATGTAACCAACTTAAACTTTGTAGAAAGGTGGACTCATGTCATTTTGGACTTTCGTAGGTGAAATTTTTAGAGCCAATAAAACAACAGGGGCATTAGCACCCAGTAGTCCCGCATTGGCTGATTGTATAACAGACTTAGCACCCTTAAAAGATGCAAAAGTAATTGTTGAGTTTGGTCCCGGAACAGGAGTTTTTACTGAATATATTCAAAAGAAAAAACAGCCCGATGCCTATTTTCTCGCAATGGAAATTAATCCTGTATTTGCTAAGGCTACCAAAGAAAGATGTCCCGAGGTTAATGTTATTCAGGATTCTGCTGAAAATACATTGAAATACTTAAAACAGGCTGGATACGATTCCTGTGATGTGATTATATCTGGATTACCCTGGACAAGATTTGAAGATGAATTGCAGGACAAATTATTGAATGCTACATACGAATGTTTACGGGAAAAAGGGAAGTTTTTAACTTTTGCTTATTTTTTTAGTCCATGGGTTCCTTCTGGAAAAAAATTCTTACATTACAAACTTCCTCAAAAATTCAATAACAAATATTCACGGTCTCCCATCATATTAAAAAACTTTCCACCATGTTATGTCTATATTTGTGAAAAATAACAAATAAAGAAAGTAAAAGACATGAGACAAAAAATAGAACCCATAAACTGTGCCATTATTGGCTGTGGGAATATATCGGAAATTTATATCGAAAATATTTTGCGATTTAGTAATTTAAAATTAGTAGCCTGTGCCGATATTGTAAAAGAAAAAGCCGAAGAAAAAGGAACAAAATATAATATTGAAGTAAGTGATGTTGAAAACATTTTTCAATCCAACGATATTCAATTAATTATTAATTTAACTAACCCATCCTCTCATTTTGATGTTTCATTACAATCATTAAAACAGGGTAAGCATATATATAGTGAAAAACCCCTCGCTCTTACATTTGAACAAGCCTCTTTACTTATAGAAACAGCCCAAAAAGAACACTTGCTCATTGGTTGCGCCCCAGATACTTTTTTAGGGGGAAGTTGGCAAACAGCAAGAAAAATTATTGATGATAATTGGATAGGAAAACCTCTTTCGTCAACCGCTTTTATGCTTTGTAGAGGTCATGAATCCTGGCATCCTTCTCCTGAATTTTACTACCAAAAAGGAGGCGGTCCTTTATTTGATATGGGACCGTATTATTTAACCTCACTTGTATTTTTATTAGGACCTGTAAAATCTGTTTTCGCTAAAGGAAAAATAAATTTTAACATACGAACAATTTCGAGCCAGCCATTATATGGTCAAAAAATACATGTAGAAGTTCCCACAGATATACACGCCATTCTATCTTTTGAGAATGGTGTTATCTGCTCACTTATAATGAGTTTTGATACCTGGTCTCACCATTTACCCTTTATAGAAATACATGGTGAAACAGGTTCGTTATCTCTACCTGACCCAAACCAATTTGGTGGAAAAATACTTTTTTATAATCAGTTCAAAAAAGAATGGTCAGAATTCCCAACCTGTTTTGATTATTTCACAAATATGAGAGGATTGGGCATTTGTAATATGGCTCATGCTATACAAACGAATTCCTATTATTGTGCAACAGGTGAATTAGCCTTGCATATTGTGGAGATTATGGAAGGGATACATAAATCCGTTGAGGAACAAAAGATTATTTCATTAACAACTTCTCCATCCCGTCCTGATTTATTACCATTTGAATACTTAAATCACATACCCTAAAAAAAGATATAAAAAATTCCTCTTGGTATACTTCCATCTAATTATTACTCTTTGTCCGAATCATTTTAAAAATACTATTCAAATATATTATTATAAGAATAATATTACAAATTATTTATTAATTGTTGGAATAGTAACAAATGGCATACAAAGAACATGTAAAAATATTAGAAGCCGGTGTTCGAGTTTGGAATCAATGGAGAGCATCAGACCCAGCTATTTCTCCTGATTTAAGTGGATTACATTTTACTAAGAGAAACCTCTCCGGCATAAATTTTAGAATGTGTGATTTGCGACAGTGTATTTTTAATGAAACAGATTTAAGACAAGCCCATTTCCAAAAAGCATATTTACACTCCGCATCTTTTATAAAATCTGATATAAGAGATACTAATTTTTCACAAGCAGATTTAACTATGGTAAAGTTTGTAGACACTGTATTAGATGGCTGTATTTTTTCAAATGCTGTTCTTAATGAAGTAGATTTTTCTAATCGAATAATGAAACAATTCGACTTTTCTGGGGCAAATCTGTACAGAGCTCTATTTAAAAGTTGCGACCTAACAAAAAGCACATTCAGGCAAGCCTATTTAGGTGAAGCAGATTTCTTTATGGCAAATCTTTCACAAGTAGATTTAAGAGGTGCTAATTTAAGTGGGGCAAATTTGTCCAATGCTTTTTTGAAAGATACCTTACTTGAAGGTGCTATCATAACAAACACCAATTTTAACGGTGCTTTTTTGTCTCCCCGTCAAAAACTTTCTCTCTGGTTCCCTATTTTTCCCATTAAATAAGGTCTTACTTTTTTTGCTCTCTGAAACTATTTACACATTTTTCTTGTCATATTAATCAGAATTTTTAAATTCTTTTAATAAAGGAGAGCGTATGAGCAGACCATTTTTTTACCTTACATCCCTTGTTATCGTATTTTTTATTTCATTATCAGGCTGTGAAAAAATTGAAAAAACATCTCCCCCACTTCTTGAAAAATTGATTCCCCCCGAAGGGAAATATGATGTTACTATATACCGTGACGAATGGGGTGTCCCACATATATACGGGAAAAGAGATATTGATGTTGCCTATGGATTGGCTTATGCCCAATGTGAAGATGACTTCAAAACAGTTCAGGAAGGGCAGATTTTAATTCGTGGAAAAAGCGGGATAATCAATGGATTTAATGGTTTTGTTTTTGACTATATGCTGGAATTTTTAAATGTATGGGATATTGTAAACAAACAATATGAAACGGATTTGTCTCCCGAAATAAGAGCCATTTGTGAGGCTTATGCAGAAGGGGTTAATCATTATGCGGGACTTCATCCAGACAAAGTTACCTGCTGGGATATATTTCCAGCCACAGGTAAGGACATTATAGCAGGGTTTGTTTTAAAAGCACCCCTCTTTTTTGGTTTGAACCGTTATATTGAGCCTCTTTTCAAATCCCGACAAAAGCCTCAAATTGAACGCCCTAAAATGTTAGGGAAAAATGATGAGACAATGATTATAAAAGAGATATTTGAAAATCTTCCATTAGGTTCTAATACATTTGCAGTAAGTCCCAAACGCACTGCAGATGGTTCTACCTTTTTAGACATAAACTCTCACCAACCATGGACAGGTCCCGTAGCATGGTATGAAGCTCGTCTTAAAAGTGAAGAAGGATGGAATATTACAGGAGGGGTTTTCCCTGGCGCCCCTGTGATTCTTCATGGACATAATCCGTATTTAGGTTGGGCACATACAGTTAATATGCCAGACCTTGTAGATGTTTACGAACTAACCATTAATCCGGATAATCCAGCACAGTATCGTTTCGACGGACAGTGGAAAGATTTTGAAAGGAAGGTCGTTTATATCCCGGTAAAAGTTTTTAATAAATATATTATTAGAATTCCGAGAGAAATACTTTTCTGTGTGTATGGTCCCGCTATTCGCCGCCCTCACGGAGTATATGCACTTCGTTATGCAGGATATAGAAACATTAAACAGGTAGAACAATGGTATCGAATGAACAAAGCAACAAACATCCAAGAATTTGAAGAAGCACTAAAAATACAAGGAATACCTTCTTTTAATATCGGTTACGCGGATTATCAAGGGAATATCTGGTATATATATAATGCCCTCTTACCTATTCGTTCCGAAAAATATGATTGGAAAGGTTATTTACCAGGAGATACATCTGAAACTTTATGGACTGAATATTTACCATTTGAAAAATTACCTCAGGTGAAAAATCCTCAATCGGGTTTTATACAAAATTGCAATTCTACACCTTTCCAGACGACAGTAGGTGATGATAATCCTAACCCAAATAATTACTCTAAAACATTTGGAATTGAACCTGTAGACCACATGACAAATCGGGCTTTACGATTAATAGAACTTTTAGGTGGAGATAATTCTATCACAAAAGAAGAATTTTATGAATACAAATTTGATTGGACATATTCTACAAATTCAATAGCAAAAAAATATGTTTTAAAACTACTCAATGAATTTCAGCCTGAAAATGATATAGAAAAACAAGCGTTAGAACTTTTAAAAAATTGGGATTTAAAAGCAGACCCTGATAATTTATCCGCAGGTATTGCTATATTAACTTTAGAACCTGTAGTCCGTGCAGAAATGTTTAATCGCCCTATCCCGAATTTATTTACTACTTTTAAAGAAAAAATTCGTTTACTTCATTCAATACATGGCCGGGTTGATGTTCCATGGAAGGAGATTAACCGTCTCGTTCGGG
>DAOSUS010000125.1 GCA_035378955.1 Candidatus Hydrogenedens sp.
TGTTTTATTCTTCTTTACTTTCTTGTAGCCTGTCAATCTTTTTCTTTAAACTGGTTCAAAAAAGAGAGTAAAAAATCACCTACTTACTCCATTTCAGATTTTACAACCCCCGTTTTATGGGGAAAACCGTTGGAATATGGGTCTTTAAGAATTTTAGCAATTGCTCCCCATTATTGTTCCCTTGACTTTATAGAATTGGAAAAACGACTGGATTGTTATGTCCAATTAATAACAACAGAAGATGCTTCTCATTTAGGTTGTGATCCCCTGTGGGGAATGTGGTGTAAGGAGGAAAACAAAAGTGAAAATATTATTAAGCAAATTAGAGATGATATCGAAAAAAAGTGGGACTTAATTATTCTTGCAGGTATTGATTTGAACATCCTTCCAAAGGAAATTTATGAATTAATCATTAGTAAAACTTCAAAAGGATGCGGTTTCCTTATAATTCCGTCTATACCTTTAACACCTAATCCACCTCATCCGATAGTAGAATTTATTAACACTTTAGAATCCCATATAGAACCTTCGGAACGATGGGCGAATTTATTCACAGGAGGGGATAATAGTAGAGATGATATTTTGAATAGTATCAAGGTTATATGTGCTGAATTTGAAAAAGGGAAGATTGTTTTTATCCAAAATTATTTAAATGGGGTATTAAATCATGCCCTTTTACCTGAAAAAGCAGTTACAGAGGAGATGAGTTATTTAGAGAACGCATGGGCAGGTATTATTTCGTTAATTCTCTGGATTAGTGGCGTATCCCAGGATTGCAAAATAATCAATATCTCTGATGCAAAACCTGCGGGTCCTATTGAAGAGGAAATACCTCCCGAACTTCCCATGATGGTTATTCAAAATTTAAACCAATCTTTATTAGGTCCCGGAACTTATCCCTTTTATATTGAATTAGAAAGAAAGGAAAAACAAAAAATAGATGAGATAAAAATTCAAATACGCAGAGAAAACGAATTTTTCTCATACCAGCAGTATGAATTTAAGCCTAATATTCAAAAAAAAGGAAGAATTTTTACGCAGATAGAATTGCCTGTGGGAGCAGGAAACTATTTTTTTGATATTTGGCTTATCCGTAAAAAGAAAGTACTGGATTTCTTTTCAAAAAGATTTACATTTAAATCCTGGCCTGATATTTCTTCAGTAGAACCCAATAAAAATTTTGTTTTTCCTAATGACTCTATTACCCTCAAAGTTAATGTTCCACCTAATATAATGGAAAGCAGAGAAGGAACTGTTGTCGTTCAAGGATTTGATACTTATTCCTATTTAACAGGAACAGATGGGAGTTTCATTTGTGAAAAAAACCAACCTATCTCAGGAAAAGGGGGAGAGGTTCGCATAACATTGAATTTTGCTGACCTCACCGGAAATTACTTAAAAATAAATATATGGGGAATACCCGTTCGAATAACTTCTTTAGGAACCAATTATTCTAACTTATTCTCTTATTATTCTCTTTTTATTCCTGTTCAAAAAAAAATATTTAATAGAGGATGGAAAGATTTTGTTCAACTTAATAATATTCGAGAATACAATCAATTACAAATAGCAAAATTTTTAATGGGCAATTTTAATTGTGGAAATTATCTTTCTTTAGAACAGTATAAGCTCCCGGGAATTACAAAACTTTATCAACCCTGTATCGTTCAGATTGCAGAAGAAACCGTTTCTAACGCAATGAATAAAACTCAGAGAGAGCCCTGCATAAATGATGAAAATTATTTGAAAAAAGTTAAAGATAATTTAAATCAGCTGCTAACTTATCCATCAATACCAACGCCTTACGCTATTTCATTGGGTATGAATAATTGTTTGGTGCAAACAGAAGAATGGGTCTGTTTTTGCGAAAACTGTATAAACAAATTTTTAGAGTTTTGTCATTTATATGAATATTTAGAAAACATACCCGAATTAACAGAAAGATTCAATTCGGAAAATATTGAATTGTTAAGAGAGAGTATTATAAATAAAAATTTCCCTGCTTATTTATCCTTTTATAGGAAGTTTATGGAGGACAGTTTGATAAATTTCGAAGCTGACATCAAAAACAAATTAAAACCCTTATTCCCTAATATTCCTATGGGTTTTAGATACTACAATAGAAAAGACAATAGAAATGATATTGATTGGATTGAATATGTTAATTCTATGGACTGGGTTGTTCTGGAACCTGAACCTTTTAACTTTGCACTTGTTCCTTATATTAAATCAAAAGGAAAAAACTTCTGGGTATGTATTGATTTTGCGGATTCCCAACAAACACATCCGGGAATAATATGGAATTATTGGAATGCTGTAGTTAATCAAGCCAATGGAGTATGGCTAAAAAATGTAAATGGAGATATTTATAATTCATTTCCCATCAAATTATTTGATAAGTATGGAAATATAACACCTGAAGTAAGTTCTCTTTTTCATGTATCTGAACAACTTAAAGGAGGTATAAAAGATTTCATCCTGCAATTACAACCTGATTTTAATGAAGAAGTGGGTATTTACTTATCGCCGGAAAACCTTTTTTTAACAAAGGATATTCCAGAATTCCGTCATAAAGATTCTTTTACTCATTTTGTGCGACTATTAAATGGATATGGAATTAATCCAGTAGTTGTTACAAAAGAGGATATTTCAAAAAATAGACAGATAAAGGTTTTAGTTCTACCTTGTTGTCTATGGCTATCAGAGGAAGAGATAGAAAATTTATCTGACTTTTTAATCAATGGGACAATTATTGCAGATATATCTCCGGGTATTGTTAGTGATAATGATTTAACAAGGGATTTGCAGGAAGTAATGAATAATCGGGATATTCGGAAAGACAGGATTAAAAATGATAAAGTTTTTGTATTGAATAAGACCTTATCTAAAAATATAGAACTTGAACCTTTAGAAGATTTGAAGAAGGAAATAGAATTTATAAAGGACATATTGAAAAAAAGGGAAATCCATAGTCCTTTTTTAAATGAAAATGAGTGGATAGATGGTAAATTTTATTCCTTTAATGAAAAAAGATTTATAACTTGGTTCCCTAATATAAAGCCAGTTTCAGTGAATAATGAGTGTAAGATTAACTCTGAATTATTCAAAGAAAAAGAAATATGGGATATTTTTAATGGAAAAAAGATTAAATCAAAAAAGAGTATCCCATTGAATATACATAATTCCAACCCATTCTTTATTTCTGTTAATCCCTATTTATTAAAAGAAATTAAACTTACTGTTCCGGAAATTATAGAATCTGGAAAACATCTACCTATTAAAATTGAATTAAAACAAAAAGGAAAAGAAAAAATATTTTTTGACCACTGGGTAAACATTGAGTTAAAAACAAAAGGTGATAAAAAAGGCATTGTAATCAATCCACAGATTGTTCAAACAAATAGAGAAGGTAAAGGGGAAACCTATATTGCTATACCTAAAAATCAGCTTGTAGGATGGTATGTTGTGGTAGCAAAAGAGATAACAACCGGAATTACAGTGGAAAAAACGATTAAAATACATTAATTAGATTGTTCCTCGTGCTCGCATGTGAAAATAAATGGGACAAAAGGGAAGAATGGGACAGATGGGACAAAACAAGGTCTTCCACTATCCTCTGTACGCTTGTGAACATATGGGACAAAAGGGAAGAATGGGACAGATGGGACAAAACAAGGTCTTCCACTATCCTCTGTACGCTTGTGAACATATGGGACAAATGGGACGAAATATAGTCTTTAGATATCCTCTGCAAGCTTACAGACAAATGGGAAGAAAATTTGTTGTAGCATAGATACTTTTATATGATAAAAAATGAGATGGACAGGGTAAATGGCAAAAGTGCTTCATTGAAACATTATTGACGAAAATTAATAACCTTTTTATATATTATGTAATAAATATATTTAAAATATTTAAAAGTTTTAAAATATTTAAAATATAATTTAATATTATATTATACTTTATAATTATTTAAATAAAATTCTTTTATCTTCGTAAATAAACAAATAAATAAGTATATTTATACTTAATATTTTAGATAATCTTAATAAATTAAATTTAATTTTACTTTTAAGCATAAAAGTGTTTATAATATAATTTAGTGTTCAATTTAAACTTTTAACCTTAAAAGAAGGAATTAGGTTATGAAAAAGCAAATGACTATCGGAAAAAGATTGCTCATGGGATTAAGCTTTTCAGTGATTATTTCGATTTTGCTCGGGATTATTGCAGTTTATTCCCTAAACAGGGTCAATGTAGGATTGGAAAAAATTGCAAAACGAGCTCTCCCTTTTACGAGAGACCTTTTAGAGGTCCGAATGTATTTTACAAGAATAGACGCCTATGAAAATGCTTTATTGAGTTTAGATATATCATCAAAAGAACGGGATGAAAGAATAAAACAGTCTGAAGAAGATAAAAAGGCAATTGACCAACTTTTCACAAATATAGAAGGTCTGGAAAAAACAGAACAGGAAAAGAAGATGTGGGAAGATTTCAAATCTGCATTTGCTCTCTGGTGGCAAGACCATGAAAAATATGTAGAATTTGTTAAAGAATTTCAAAATTATGATTTAAAAAATCCGGCGGAATTACAGAGAGATTTGAGGCAATTTATTGGAGACCATTATAAATTACTTAATGCGGTTCGAGATTATATATTGACAGGTAAAGATTTTCAAGGGGGAGATGACCATACTGCGTGTAATTTTGGAAAATGGCTTTCTACATTCAAGTCAAATAATACAGAAAT
>DAOSUS010000126.1 GCA_035378955.1 Candidatus Hydrogenedens sp.
GAAATTGACGGAGTAATAGACGAAAATTCCGAAGACACCAGCGGACTCGACCAAAACTCACGCGATTTTTTGGAAAGTGCCATTGCAGACTATAATGCCATGTTTGGTACCATGTACGACACCTCTTCCGATAAATTTCAAAATTACTATAAAGATGTAAGCGAACGCGTCAAAAATCGGGAGATAGATATTTTACTGGTAGTTAATATGTTTCTAACGGGTTTTGATGCCACTACACTCAATACCCTGTGGGTGGATAAGAATTTACGGTATCACGGACTTTTGCAAGCCTACTCGCGCACCAACCGAATTTTAAACAGCGTCAAAACCTTTGGCAATATTGTTTGTTTTCGCAATCTGGAACAAGCCACCAACGAAGCCATTGCCCTCTTTGGCGATAAGGAAGCCGGCGGAATTGTTCTATTAAGAACCTATCCTGATTATTACAACGGCTACAAAGACGGGGATAAAGAAGTGCGAGGATATAAAGCTATGGTGGAAGAACTGCTGGATAAATATCCTATAGGTGAACCGATTGCAGGCGATCAAGCTAAAAAAGATTTCATAAAGCTTTACGGCGCCATTTTGCGATTGAGAAATATACTAACGGCTTTTGATGAGTTTAAAGGTAATGAAATTTTAACCGAACGCGATACGCAAGATTATCATAGCACCTACATCGATTTATATAACGAGTTTCGAAAAACAGCCGAAGGAGAAAAAGAAGTTATCAACGACGATTTGGTCTTTGAAATGGAACTCATTAAGCAGGTGGAAATCAATATTGATTATATTTTAGAGTTGATTAAAAAATATCACAAAGACCACATCAAAAACAAAGAAATACTGGTTGATATTAATAAAGCCATTGACGCAAGTATTGGGCTACGCAATAAAAAAGACCTCATTTTGAAATTTATTGCCTCGCTTGATGCTCATTCGGTAGTAGATGAAGAATGGCAAAAATACATCGAAACCAAAAGAAGAGAAGAGCTGGATGAAATAATCAAGCAGGAAAATCTTAACCACGACGAAACCTATAAATTTATGCAAAATGCATTTCGTAATGGATATATTACAACCACAGGCACCGATTTAGCAAAGGTTTTGCCCCCTATTTCACGTTTTACGGCCACGGGCGAACGGTCCAAAAAACGCGAAAGCGTATTAAATAAGTTAACACAATTCTTTGAGCGGTTTTTCACTATTTCTAATAAAGAGATTTGAGCAATGCTGGGAATTGTTGATATATGCTCATTTAATAAAGTCAGGAATTATATTGGTCATGCCTGAAGCTCGCCAAATCGCATCCTTACACCCCGGCGAAAGAGAGGCCAGGTTAAGAAATTAAAGGGGTGATATGTTATTTTTTCGGGCCAATAGGTTGAATTTCGTTTTTTCCGGATAGTTAGTAAGCAGGCGCGAGTGTATCGAATAGGTTTAATATTTCTTTATAGCCCATTAATTCTGCAAGGTCTTTTGGGGATAAGCCATCCATTTCTATTGCTTGAATCCATGGGTCGGCACCGTGCAAAAGCAATAACTCGACAATCGAGGTATAACCGAAAAGACAAGCCCAATGAAGGGGTGTTAGGCCATAATAACTAACGGTATTCACTTTCGATACAGGAAGCAATATCTCAACAATATCTGCTCTGTTAATACGAACAGCCACATGCAGCGGGATTTCTCCCAGATGGTTTTTTTCATTGGGGTCTGCACCGAACTGTAATAAACTCTGGACTGCTTCCATAATGCCCAACCGAACAGCCCGGTGCAATGGTGGAATGTGAGATGTGTCTGTTGCGTGGTCCTCGCGGAGTGTCTCTAAAAGGACTCTTAACAAAACTGGATGGTCAGAATTTACTAATCGTTCAAGTGGGTCTGTGTTTTTTTGTGCGATGCTGAGTGTGTTCATGGCTTTACTCCTTATATTGCCCTGTGCCATTATTGTTGTTATTCAAATGTATTACGATTTAAGCAATATTCATGCCAATATTAATTGATAAATCTATGTTCTGTAAGTCATTGAAATAGAATATATTAAATAAAAAAAATATAAAACGGATTTTTGGAACTGATAAAAACTATGGATTGTAACTGACAAAATGTCGGATATTCGTCAATATTTTATACTCGTGTGATAGAAATATAGGGAAAGCATGGTATATCATATACAAACAAAATAATATATGAGGTGAAATAAAGATTATGATTTATAAAAAAAGAAATCGTTTTTTAGTGTCCTATTCTTGGTTGCTTATTCTTGGTTTATTAACGACAACCTTTTTATCTTGTAGCCCAAAAGAAAAACAAAAGGAGCAAATTTCAAAACCTTCTCTTAACGACCTGTATCAAGCATGGTATACGCAAACAACATTAAGAAGAGAAAATATAGATTATCAGACCACTTTAGATTTATCTTCGCAGATAATTTCTTTGTATGGCGAAGAAGGAATAAATAAAATTTTTAGTGTTCTCGAAAATCAGCAGGAAAAGCCTTTAGCAAAATATCTGGCGGTGATGGCTCTGACGCCATATTTGAAAGAAGACTGGGCAACGAAATTACTTCCGTTAACAGAGCCCGATAAGGAAGTTAACACGCGGGTATGTGCCATATCGCTTTTGAGTTTAATCCAAACTCCCGAAGTTACAAGCCATTTGAAGAAGTATATTAATGACCCGGAACCGCGTGTCCAGTTCGAAGTTTTAACGGCATTAGCGAAACGAGGAGAACCTGAGGGTATTCAGCAAATTCAATCACTTTGGGATAAGGCAAAGGATAGCCCCGATAAACGGGAACATATTCTTTTATCTATTCCTGCGTCTGAAATACCTTCCTTTCTACCTCTTTTTCGTGAGTCTGCAAAAGATGAGCAGTTAACGCTCACCGTTCGGCGGGAAGCCATAATGCAGTTAGGTCGTTATGGCAAGGAAAAAGAAGATGTAGACACACTTAAAAGTATATTGGATACAGAAATTGAAAATAGCATAAAGGAATTAGTTCAGAGCGCATTAGATGCAGTCAACGCTCGTTTGCAGAGGGATTCCCTTCCTCAAACACCTTCCAATTAAATAAAAAAGTGATAAAAGAAAATCTTTGATGTATAATATATAAAAAACAAATAAGGAGATTTTGTTTTATGCTGTTTCGGCAGAAACGGCCTACCTGGCTAACACAATTATTACGAAATCAGGAGATAAAGGAATCTCAATCTGTAACAGAGAATGAAACCTTTTTGATTGAACGCGAGATGATGTTAAAAGGAACCGATGTCCCGCGGGGAAATAAAATAGTTCGGCAATTCGCCGTAATGGTAAATGGTGCGGTATATGTAGTTACCAGTGGAGAACGCGTTAGCCGTGCTGTTTATGAAGCTCTATTAGAAGCCGGTGCTGTAATACCTATTCCCGGTGTAGATATAAAACCCCGAAGTCAAACTTCTGGCAGCTTACGGATAGAGGATGATTCAGTCATAGAGAACGATACATGAGCAAAAATATTCCCCTTCTCTCTGTTGCAATGATTGTAAGGGATGAAGAACAGGTTCTCCCGGAATGTTTAGAAAATCTTAAATCTTTTGTTGATGAAATTTGTATTATAGATACAGGTTCTGTAGATGAAACAATATCCATAGCAAAGTCTGCAAATGCCAAAGTAAAATGCATCCCATGGCAAGATGATTTCGCGTATGCACGCAATGAATCCTTAAAACTATGCACAGGCAAATGGATTTTTATTTTCGACGCCGATGAACGATTATCCGCTGAAGATAGCGTAAAACTTCGACAGTTAGTAGAAAAGAATATTTTTTGTGCCTACCGTTTATGGACAAGAAATTATACACAAAGGACAGACCGCAGTGATTTCCAATACGCAGAAAAAAATAATCCATGGGCTAATGAATTTCCGGGCTGGTTTCCCAGTGCAAAAATTCGATTATTTCCCAATCTACCGGAGATAAAATTTGAGGGACCCGTCCATGAAACAGTGCTCACTTCCTTACAACAAATAGGCATTCCTGTTGTTGATAACGAGGAAATTATTATCCATCATTATGGAGAGCGTAAATCGAAAGAGAAAATATTTGAGAAGCAAAAAATGTATTTACATTTAGGTAAAAAGAAAACACAACAACAGCCTGAAAATCCTTATTCATTCGCAGAATTGGCAAGCCAATATGCCGAGATGGGACATTTTCCAGATGCTTTGGAATATTACCGTAAAGCACTTGAAAAAGAAGCCAATCATCCCGAATGGTGGGCTGAAATCGGAAGCCTTTTATTTATCTTAGGACATAAAAAGGAAGCAGAACAGTCTTTCCAAATTGCGGTCAAACTAAACCCGAATTATTTTTCTGCCTGGCGAAATTTATCGCTACTTTATATAAAAACCATACGATGGAATGATGCTTTATATGCTTTAAAACAGGCCCATCGTATTCGACCCGATGATTGTGAGATTCTTGAAACGATGGGAATTGTTTTATGGGAGTTGGGAGAAAAAGAAAAAGCCCGTGAATACTTCTATCGCTTGCTTACAATAAACCCTGACAATCAAAAAATACAAGAATATATAAAATCAACTCAGATTTAATCGTATATAGCTTAATTTTTTCCTTCCTATAACAACAAAAGTAAAATGTGATTTTATATAGAAACAGAGCC
>DAOSUS010000127.1 GCA_035378955.1 Candidatus Hydrogenedens sp.
GAATTGGAAGATAGTTTTAAGTCATTAGGGTTAAAAAATGTAAATATCCATGTTCATAATTGGGATGGAAATCGCGTAAAGAGTGTTTTTTCGCTTCTGGAATCTGTCGAAAATAAAGGTTGGTCTGTATGAATACTGATGAGCCAAACGATAAGAATAAGTCGAATTTGCATATTAAAAAAGCAGTTGCTTTAAAGTATGAAATGCATAAGGATAACGCTCCTCGTGTTATTGCCAAAGGAGAACGATTAACTGCAGAGAAAATAATTACACTTGCCCGTGAAAAGGGCATTTTTATTCATGAAGACCCGGAACTTGTGGCTTTGCTATCCAAAATTGATGTTGGAGCAGAAATTCCTGAAATTTTGTATCGTGCAGTGGCAGAAGTTCTTGCGTTTGTTTTCCGATTAAATCAAAAGGTGGGCAGATAAATTAATTAAACATCTTTACTTTGAGATAAGAGTACAACTACAAAGCAAGATATGGCTTCCTCTTTTCCTTCAGGTCCTACACCTTCATTTGTTTTGGCTTTTACTGAGATACAATTAACTGGAACTTCAAGAATCTGACTTAGCGTTTCTCTTATGTTCATAATATAAGATTTTAATTTAGGTTTTTCTGCAATGATAGTGGAATCTAAATTAACTATATGCCACCCTTGCTGTTTAATAAGGTTTATTGTATGTTGTAGCAGTATTTTGCTGTCAATATCTTTATATTGTGGGTCGGTGTCTGGAAAATGAACGCCAATATCTCCTAAAGCAAGTGCTCCCAAAATAGCATCTATTATTGCATGAATCAGCACATCAGCATCAGAATGACCTAAAAGCCCTTTATCATGGGGGATAGTAATTCCTCCAAGGATTAAATCTCTCCCTCCGACTAAACGATGTAAATCATATCCGATACCAATACGATATATTGCATTATGATTCGTCATTTTGAATTGTTCTCAATAAATATTCGCTTAAACCAATGTCAAAAGGTAGTGTTATTTTTATATTAATCGGGTCACCAATAACGATAGCAACATTATTTCCCATTTGTTGGACTAATGTAGCATCATCTGTAAATATTAGTCCTTTTTGTTTGGCTAATTCGTGGGCAGAAATTATAATTTCTTTACGAAATGTTTGTGGGGTTTGACATTCATAGATGTATTTTCGATTAGGTGTGTTTTTCAGAAAGAGATGTTCATCTACCTCTAATATGGTATTGATAGAGGGTATGGCAACTGTGGCAGAACCTATTGTTTTTGCTTTTTCAATAGAATCATAAACACATTGAAGTGGAACAAAGGGGCGGGCACAATCATGTATTACAACAATCTCTGTTTTTTCATTTACATGTTGTAATCCGTTATAAACTGAAAATTGTCGTTCATGTCCCCCTTCAACAAATATACAGGGCGGAAGATTGAATTTCTGGATAACTTCTTTATGAAAAGTATCAATACATACAGGAGGTGCAATTACAATGGGAGGTGCTATCCACTCTAATTTGAGTAATCGTTTTAATGTCCAGTAGAGAATAGGTTTGCCAGCAATAGGAACGAGGGCTTTCGGAATACCTTTTCCTAATCGGCTTCCGAAACCGCCTGCGGGTATGATTAATTGAGTATTCATGATACTAACGATTGAAAACGAGTAAAAATCATTCTACCAGCCGATGTTTGAAGAATACTTGTAACAATCACATTGATGGTATGTCCCAGATAAGGTTTCCCTCCATCAATGACTACCATGGTCCCATCATCTAAATAACCAATTCCCTGTCCTGTTTCTTTACCTTCTTTAATCACTTTGATTTCCATTTGTTCGTCAGGTAAAAGTATTGGCTTTAAGGCATTGGCTAAATCATTTACATTCAGGACACGAACACCTTCAATTTGTGCTACTTTATTTAAATTAAAATCTGTTGTCAAAATAGGGGCATGGTATTTTTTGGCAAGCGTAACTAACTTGGCATCAACCTCACGGACATCCTTCGGATTTTCTTCGATAATTTCTATTTGGCAATCCATTTGGGTATCTTGCAGGGATTTTAATACATCTAACCCCCGTCTTCCTTTTGCTCTTCTTAGAATATCCGTAGAATCGGCAATATTTTGAAGTTCCCGTAAAACAAATCGGGGGACAAGAAGCGTTCCTTCCAGAAAGCCACTTTTGCAGATATCAGCGATTCTACCATCAATAAGAATGCTGGTATCTATAATTTTTACATTACTAAAATTGTTTCCTTTTTTCTGAACCGCACTAATAAGAGATTCCCAGTTAGAGGCACGAGTTAAACCTAAGACAATTCCGATAAAACCAAAAATAAGCACCAGAGAAACCATGACAAAAATGCGAAGTGTAAGTTCTGCTTGAGGTGCCCAGAAAAATATGTATTGTCCGATAAAATAACCTGCAACCATTGCAAGAACAATGGCAACCAATGCGGGTGCAATCCGTTCATAAATTTCCTGAGTGATAAACTGAATTCCTAACAAAACGGCTGTAGCGATTATTGCCCCCGTTAGACCCCCAATAGGTATCCATAATCTTTGTGGAATTCCCCAAATACGTATATTTGTATTGGCAGTCTCGTTAAACTCCCCAGTAAGGTAATATGCCCACATAATACCCATAACAATACATGCAAATACAAAAAAAACCTTTACTAATTTAATGACCATAAATAAATAAAACCTCTCTTATATATTTGTATAATTTTATCTTATTTTACTTTATTTATCAAATAGATTTTCCAGAAACTCGATATTAAATTACGAAGTTTCTGAGAGGTTTTATTTAATGAATGGATTAATTATTTGAGACGCAAAAGGATTTCTTTTACCAAACTTCTTAATTTAGGTTCGATTCTTTGAGCCGTGGCAATAATATGTTCGATATTCGCAGGTTGAAGTGCTTCGGGAAAACATTCGTCTGTAATGGCAGAAAAGCCCAACACTTTTAAGCCAGCATGCACTGCGACAATCACTTCAGGAACAGTGCTCATCCCCACTGCATCAGCTCCTATACCCCGCAAAAAACGGTATTCTGCTCGTGTTTCTAAACAAGGACCTGAAACACCGACATAAACGCCTTTGTATACAGGGATTTTTAAATCAAGGGCAGTCTGTTCCGCCAATTGGATTAAGTCCTTTGAATAAGGTTCGCTCATATCTGGAAAACGGGGTCCTAAAGTATCATCATTGGGACCTATTAAAGGATTATCACCCATAAGATTAATATGGTCTGTTATTATCATTAAATCTCCTGCTTTAAATAGCGGATTCATGCCTCCTGCTGCATTGGATATAATAAGTGTTTTTACACCCATTGCTTTAGCAACACGAACCGGAAATGTAACTTGTTGTAAAGTAAATCCTTCATAATAATGGAATCTTCCAGATAAAGCGAGAACTTTTTTCCCAGATAGTTCTCCAATAATAAATTCACCTCCGTGAAGAGAATCGTCCGGGAAATAGGGTATGTCTTGATAAGGAATAATAATTTCACTTTGAATAATCTCTTTTAATGTTCCTAACCCTGTTCCCAGAATAATCCCTACTGAAGGTTGTGTAGATGTAGATTTGCGAATTACATCAACGGATTCTTGAATTTGCTCTCGTAACATTTTCATGTTCTTCTCTCCACAGTTTATTTTTTATGTTTAAGCTCATTACATTTCTGGACAAATTGTAATTTAAATTCATCGGGTATTTCTAATAATTTTATTTTGCTGGTTAAACCTTGCACAATTTGAATTTCTTTTTTATTTATTTTCAACCAATCTGAAATTATATTTATCAATTTTTCGTTGGCTTTTCCTTTTTCAGGAGGAGCGTTTACATGAATATGTAAAGAGCCGTCTTCTTTTATTTTGATAGAGTCCGAATGAGCATTGGGCGATATGTGAACTTTAAATTTGTATGTAGAATGGGTTTTCATCTGGGCTGCTTTATAGTATATTTGGTTTATTAAATTTTAAAAATAATTTAAATGAATAAAAAAATAGGGAGCCTTGTTATCGGGTTATAATAAAATATATAAGAACCAAAAAGGTATTATAAAACCCTTATCAAACAAGACTCCCATCAAGAGCACAAGAGGATAATTCAATTGTAAGGTTTTCCCCGCTATGAATTCCGTTTCTGAACAGACACATTGGTTGCTTTTATGGAACCATACGCAGGAGTTGATGTAGTGGAAGTAGTCATTTCTGGCATTTCTCCAAAATACTCTTCATAGCATCCAACATGCCAGTATTCTCCTTCTATTTCCACAGCCTCATCGAACTGAAACTCAATGTCCTCTATGTACTCGTTACAAAGAGCACAGCGTTTCATTTTATTCACCTCGCTTTCTCATACAAGTTAAGGTTTAATATTATTATATAATGTAAACGAAAAAAAATATTTAAAAATTCATCTAATTTTAAGTTTTTATAAAACGAACCTCACTACCTTTTTGATATACACAAGTCCATCGGGTTGTTTATATATTTATACCATATTTAATCCAGAAAGTCAAGTA
>DAOSUS010000128.1 GCA_035378955.1 Candidatus Hydrogenedens sp.
AAATCAATCTGCGTTATATCACCTGTTATAATTGCACGCGAGCCCTCACCCAAACGCGTCAGGAACATGAGCATCTGGTCACTCGTTGTATTCTGGGCTTCATCCAATATCACAAAGGCATGGTCTAATGAACGACCTCTCATAAAAGCTAACGGCGCCACTTCAATCCGCTCCTGTTCTATCCATCGCTGGACTCGTTCAAAATCTACCATAGAATATAAAGCATCGTAAAGAGGTCGTAAGTAAGGATGGACTTTCTCTTCGAGGGCACCCGGCAAATAACCTAAATTTTCACCGGCTTCCACCGCCGGACGAGTTAAAACCAACCTCCGCACCTGTTTATTTAGTAGAGCCGATACCGCAGAAGCCATCGCAAGATAAGTTTTTCCGGTGCCTGCAGGACCTATTACAAAGGTCATTTCGCACTGCTGAATAGTTTCTAAATATTCCACCTGTCCTTTCGAACGAGGCTGAACTTTTATTTCGGGTCTTAGTCCCGGAATGGGAGTTTTTGCAGATTGTATTTCCGTCGTTTCAGCTACAGCCATATTGTTTTTCATATCTGGATAATCTTCCAATGCAAGGTCAAAATCAGCAGGGGTTGGCGTATATCCTTTGCGAACCGCATAAAGCAAATGATGAAGAATATCGCTTACTTTACGGGCTTCTTCATATTCGCCAATTAAAAGGACCTTTCCTCCGCGGTCAATCACCTGTACCCGCGTCTGGTCGCATACCCGCTTGCGAATTTCACCATTCACCCCTAATAATTTAATCAATTCATCATGATTATGAATTACGATTTCATGGGTTGAAATCGCTTCTCTCTTTAATCGAATCTTACTCATGCCCGATTATTTGATAAAAAACCTCCATTATCATTGTTCTTCCAGCCTTAGAACCTTTTCACCAGGATTGACCCAGCCTTTATTTTTACGCACGGCTTCTTCTTGCCTCAGCTGGTCTGATTTAAGTCGTTCTATTTCTTTTTCTAATACATTCTTTTGCGTTACCAAATCACGAATTTGTTGAACTAACTGCTGGAATTGAACTTCTGCTTTTTTCACTTCCTTATAACGATTCGCAATATCACGATGGACAAAATAGGTATACGCAAAGGAACACGCTACTGTCAAAACTACTATAAAATATAGTATCTGCTTAAATCTCTGCATTAACTCGCGTCACATGCTCCTTTATTTATTACATATATTATACACCAATTACATATATAAATTATACATAAAAACGGTGATATATACGGATTTATTTCAAAGGAGCAAATGCTTTTAACCCTAAATATTCTGCTTGATTACCCAATTCTTCTTCGATTCTTAACAATTGATTGTATTTGGCAATACGGTCACTACGGGAAGTAGAACCCGTCTTAATCTGACCCGCGTTTATGGCTACGGCAACATCCGCAATAGTTGCGTCTTCTGTTTCTCCACTTCTATGGGAAATAACCGTCGTATATCCAGCACGATGTGCCATCTGACAGGTTTCAAGCGTCTCCGTTAAGGTTCCAATCTGATTTAATTTAATCAATATAGAATTGGCAACACCTTCTTTTATACCACGAGACAAATATTTCGGATTGGTCACAAAAATATCATCACCCACAAGTTGTATCTTATTCCCTAATTTCTCTGTGAGTTTCTTCCAGCCCGCCCAATCGTTTTCATCAAGTCCATCTTCTAAACTAATAATCGGATAGGTATTCTTCCATTCAACCCAGAATTCTACCATTTCATCTGTACTTTTTTCCTTTTGCTCTTCCGACAGCAAAATATACTTACCTTTGTTGAAAAAGGAACTTGCCGCGGGGTCAAGGGCAATCCACACATCCTTTTCGGACTTATAGCCAGCCTCTTTAATCGCTTTCAATATAACTTCAATGGCTTCTTTATTCGATTTTAAGTCGGGAGCAAAACCACCTTCATCACCTACTGCAGTATTCAAACCCTGATTCTTTAACACTTTCTTCAACGCATGAAAAACCTCAGTTCCCATCCGCAATGCTTCACTGAAACAAGAAGCCCCCGCAGGAACAATCATAAATTCTTGCAGGTCTACATTATTATCGGCATGCTTACCACCATTTAAAATATTCATCATCGGAACGGGAAGCACATGAGCATTGGCTCCACCGATATAACGATATAAAGGCATTTCAAGAGTCTCTGCCGCCGCTTTCGCTACCGCAAGAGAAACACCCAAGATAGCATTAGCGCCCAACTTCCCCTTATTCGGGGTACCATCCAACTCACACAGCATACGGTCAATTTCACGCTGTTCCAATGCATCCATACCTAACAATTCTTCCGCAATCACTTCATTTACATTCTTAACGGCTTTGGTTACGCCCTTACCCATATACCGCTTCTTATCTCCATCACGAAGTTCTACCGCTTCATTTTCGCCCGTAGACGCTCCAGACGGAACAGCCGCTCTACCTACCGCACCCGATGCTAAATAGACATCCACCTCTACCGTCGGATTTCCACGAGAGTCTAATATTTCGCGTGCTTGCACTGCTGTAATCCTTGTCATAATTTCTCCCTTTCCATAATAGTTAAAAGGTTAATACATATTTATAATTTCCATGGTTTTATAAGATGTTCCCAACTTCGGTTGAGGAACTCATCTTCATAATCCTTAAAAATCTGATAATCTTCCAACTTATCCCCTGAGGTCTGAAGTCCCTCATATCTTCGGGATAAAATTTCATAGGCACAGGTCAAAAAAATAGAGGGTAACACCATACCTATAAAAAAGAAAAACAAAGGAAACACATTCAATAGACATATCATAGTATAACAAAAAAGCACCTGAAAACTAAAATACGGATTTGCCAATAAAAGAACATAACCCCAGTAAATATACCTCCACAAAGCCATATTCTTAAACGACAACGAAGGAATCACCCACAATAGAGCCAGAAAAGTAAACACCCCAAACCAAATAAAAAAACCCATCAAAACATATTTTGCCCATAGAAAATTTAAAAAAATGCCACTCACATAAAACCAAACATTTACCCATAAAATCAAAAACAACAACAAGAACAAAAAAAACACAGGAACCGCCTTCAACACCGCTATTCGCAAAGCATATACAAATTTCTCTCGCAACCCATCTTTATGCTCAAAAATAGCAACCGTAAACGATGAAACAAAAACATTTACAAAGAAAAAATAAGCACCCATCAACAAAAACAAAAAAATCCCCGACAAAGAAAAAAATTCACCCTCAAAAGACCACAAAGGTATAGACAAAAATATCATCGGACAAATAAAACACAAATTAAAAACAAACCATGTCCCCATATAATCATACCAGACCCAAAAACTCATCTTTAACACACGCTTTAACACAACAAACCCTAAAAAATAAAATTCTTAAAAAACTCTTAATAAAGGGATAAAATATAAAACTACCCCTCTGCTTTATATACTACCAAAACAACAAAACAAAAAATATACTTTTATACAAAAATTAGGTGCTTATATCATATAACCATCATTTTCTATTTTAATCAATACCACTTAATACCTTGCCCTCTTACGACTCGATATATTTATTGTCTGGATAAACGCTCAATCAATGTATTTACCCGACTCTGAAATACCTTTACCTTCTGTAAATATTCTTCCTTGTACTTTTCGTCAATTTCCTTTTTATCTTCTCGTATTGGATAATCTAATGGTAGGTCTAATGTCAATTTTTTTATACCATCAATATCGTCTTTTGTTCCTAACTGCTCAAACCAAAAAAGAGTTCCTTCTCTCTCTTTTAGATCACATTCGTTAAGTATAAAAATTGGTTCAATACTCTCCCCCTCTTTTACTTCTTTTCTTTTTTTAATTCCCTCTTCTATTCTTGATTTGTACCAGTTACTATGCTCCAAAGCGAAATTTAACATTATTTCTTTTATTAATTCTTTTTTTCTTCCCACTAACTCAGGGTTTACTTCCAAAATTGTTGTTAGTACTTTTGGTAGTTTATAGGAAGGATAAGTATTTCCATTCAGCCTTTGTATATGATAATAAGTTATTTTCCCTTTTGATATATCATCCAGAAATTTTTCTCCGTATATTGTTGCCAATACTACATATTCCATACCCATTTCTAAACTTAGAAACCGATAGCTGTTTGCTACCCAGATATAATCATATAAATCCGGTGAGAGGCTAAATAAAGAAAGATTATAAAAGCGATCGAAAAAATTGATTTTGTAATCATCGGGGTCTGGTTCATATCCATTGTTCTCTTCATATTTTTCAATAATATCCTTTATTATCTTTTCGTGTTCCTCATCGTGAATATAGCAATCAGAACATAAATCTCCATCTTGCGAAATTAAATATTCAAGAG
>DAOSUS010000129.1 GCA_035378955.1 Candidatus Hydrogenedens sp.
AGAGTTCAGCGATTACTTCCTGTCCGGTAGGTTTCTTTAATGCGAAACCTAATTTAGCACATACCCGTAGCATGGCTCTATTTTCGGGTAATATTGTTCCATAGAGTCTTTTCACGCCTTCTGTTCTGGCAATTTGTATAAGTCGGCGTAACATTTCAGTCCCCAATCCATGTCCTTGATAAAGGTCGCTTATCATTAACGCAAATTCTGCATCCTGTGTGCCATATATCTTTACAATCCTGCCCACGCCTAAAATAGAACTTTCTCCCGTTGCTTTGTTTTTTTCTATAGCCACAAGAGCAATACTACGGTCATAATCCACAAAACAAATTTCTGTGAGTCGTTCATGTTGCGTGCGAATATGCAAAGGTTGCAATTGAAAATAGCGGAAATAAACCGTGTTATCGCTTAAAGTTTCATGAAAACGAATCATAAGATTCTCATCCTCAGGTCGAATAGGTCTGAGAATAATTTCATTACCTTTTTTTGATGTCCAACTATATGTATATTCATTTGGATATGGACGGATAGCTAATTTCGGAAATGCCTCCATAGGTGTTTCTAAAGGATAAAGTAAAATAGAAGCATTTAACGCCACAATTCGTTTTGGAGATATTACAATAGGATTTATTTCCAACCCCTGAATTAATCGTTGCTCACATATCATATAACTTATCTGAACAAGCAAATGTTCCAATTCCTCCACATTAAATCCTTTACATATTTTACCCGCTTTAAGTGCTTTATAAATCTCCGTGTCCTCAATCATTCTACGAGCTAATGTCGTATTTAGTGGAGGTAATCCTGTCGCTCTGTCTTCAAAGATATAAGACATCCTGCCTCCCGACCCAAAATATATATAAGGTCCAAATAAGGGGTCAATTTTGCTTCCAATACAAATCTCAATCCCATCACGAGGAACTAACGGTTGAACAGCAATACCCGGGAAAACACATGCATTAGCTCCTTCGGTTACAAAATCAAGCAAAGCTCGGTATGCCTTCCGAACGGCATTTTCATCATGTAGGTTTAATAAAACACCTCCGGGGTCTGCTGAAATTTTACCACTTAAGAGAACCCTGCGAAGAACGACGGGATAACCGAGATTTTTAGCAATATGTACCGCCTCCGTTTCATCATGGGCAATATGCGTTTCGATGAGATTAATACCATAAGCCGATAAAACATCTTTTGTAGCAGATGGAGTTAATATTACCTGTCCCTGCTTTACAGCATATTCAATGGTTGTTTTAGCCAATAACTTTTGGGAGTAATACTCACTGGTTTCCTCATGAGCACTGGGCGTTTCATATAGTCCTTTTAATTGATATGAGTAGTGCCACATGGATTGAAAAACTCGTGCCGCAATATCCGGATAATCTAAAGTAGGTATCCCTGAGTTATTTAACAATTGTTGACCTTCTTCTACTTTGTAACCTCCCATCCAGCTTGCAAGGATAGGTTTTTTATAGGGATTTTTTATTTTTATCAATTCTTCAGCCGTTTCTAAAGGCTTTGTCATTACTTGGGGAGTTAATATCACCAGAAGACCGTCAGCCCCTTCGTCCTTCAAAACAACCTCCGCGGATTGAGCATATCTTTTAGGGTCTGCATTTGCCAATAAATCTACGGGATTATCATGATTCCAGTACGGAGGCAAAATTTCGTTGAGTTCATTAATTGTTTTTGAATTAAGAGTTGCAATCGTTCCACCTGCTGCTACAAGTGCATCCGTTGCAAGAATACTGGGTCCTGCGGCATTGCTAATTATTGCAAGACGATTGCCCTTAGGACGCGGTTGTTTCCCCAAAACAATAGCCATATCAAACAGTTGCTGAATATTATCAACACGAAGCACACCACAACGCTTTAATGCAGCTGAAAATACTTCATCACTGCACAATTCTCCTCCAACATAATAGGGGGTATTTCGTGCTAATTTTGCCCCTAATTCCGTTCTACCACCCTTTAATAATATAATCGGTTTATGTAATGCAACCTCCCTTGCTGAGGATAGAAAAGAACGCACATCGCCTAAAGCCTGCATATAAATTACAATGCTTTTCGTGTAAGGGTCATCTCCTAAATAATAAATCAAATCCGCCCAATTAACATCTACCATCGTTCCAAAAGAAACAAATTTACTGAAACCAACTTTAACATGAAAACTCCAATCCAGAATAGCCGCTCCAACGGCACCACTTTGAGTAATGAAACCTACGGTCCCTTTTTCCGCAATATGAGGTGCAAATGCTGAATTTAAGCCGATAATGGGATTCATAATCCCTAAACTATTAGGTCCAATTACCCGTATTTTATTAGGATAAATAAGTTTTCTAATCTCTTCTTCTAATGCTTTCCCTGCTTCTCCTGTTTCACTGAATCCCGCAGATATGATAATGCACCCCTTTACAGAAGATTCAATACATTCTCGAAGGATATAAGGGACTGTAGGAGCAGGAGTTATAATCACTGCTAAATCAATGGGTTCAGGAATGGATTTAATGTCAGGATAGGCTAACATTCCAAGGACTTGATGGCGATTCGGATTTACTGCATAAACAGTTCCTCCAAAAGGACTGCTCATTAAATTCCATAGGACTGTTCTGCCAACACTATCTATTTTGTCCGTTGCTCCGATAACGGCAACCGTTCGTGGCATAAAGAATGCATCAAGAGGATGTCGAATTTCTTCTTCTGGCGAAACAATTTGTATAGACATATCCATTACCCTGTATTGTCATCAGGAAATTATACATTATTCTATGTTATCAAGAGCATAAATTTAAATATGAATAACATACCAGTTTGAAATCGAGTAATAATATGTTTTACATTAAAGACAATGAAATTCCGTGAGCATGAGCTTACGGAGAAATCTTAACCTATATCGAGGGAGGTTATTAGTATGTCCCAAGTAGCTGAATTCTTCAACCAACTATCATCCAAAGTTGACCCCGCTAAAATTAAAGGGATGAATGTAACTTATCAGTTCGTCATCACCGGGGATGATGGGGGAGAATGGGCAGTTGCCGTTGCTAATGAACAACTTTCCGTGACACAAGGAAAAGCAGAGAAAGCCAATATTACATTGACAATTTCTGCCAGCGATTTCCTTGACCTGGTTGCCGGAAAGTTGAACGGTCAGACGGCATTTCTGACAGGCAAACTTAAGATTCAGGGCGATATGACTCTCGCATTGAAATTACAGTCTGTCTTCAATCTTGGCTAATTTTTTTTTAGCAGGGAATACTTAACGGTAGGTATTCCCTGCTTGCTTATCTATGAACTTAAAAAAGAAAATAAGTGCTCTTGTTTCTTTTACTATTTTTTGTGTTATATTTGCATTCTTTCTTTGTCAGTGTAAAAAAAATAATTCTCCCCCTATTTCCGAACATACCTATTCTATTAATTCGAATACAGTTTTTATACAAATTGTATCACCTAATTCAACTAATAGGACAGAGAAGAAGGTTGCTATTGTTGTCTTTGCAGAAGAAGGCGAAGATATAGAAGAAATAAAATCCGTTTTGGGTGATTTTATTAGCAACGAATATAAATTAGTATTCTTGTTAGCTGATTGGTTGTCTATATTCTATAAGTATAAAGATTCTTCTGCTACCAACAATAATATAAACTCCATTTGTAATCTCTTAAATAATACTCTTTCGCAAGATAAAAAATTTATTCTGTTAACAGGCAAATTAGGATGTTTTTCCCTCTGCAAGGAAATTCAATCGGACTGTATAGAAGGACTAATCCTACTTTCTCCCTATTGTGACCTTAACAGTTTGGATATAATAAACAATAATGTTCTCAATACCCCGACATTTATCTCTGTCGGAGAAAACGATAAAAACGCATATAATTTTTCCTTACAGTTATATCAAAAAAACCGTTCCTTTTGTGAGATGAGAACTTATCCAACAGATGATACAGGTTTCGTTTTGTTGAAATCATTTGCTCATGCGAAAGAACAAATAAAATTATGGATAGAAACTATAATGACAAGGAATAATTAGTTTGTGCTGATTAGAAATAAGGCTAATTCTCATATAGTTATAATATTTTTTCTTTTGGGAATCGGAATTTTATCGGGTTTTACTTGCTTTTCTGCGGAGGGCACACAATTCCAAACATCATTTACTATACAGCGCGGTGCAATACTTATAAATTCAAATAAGAATTATTTCCCATCGTTCTATCTGTTGGATACAGGAGTGTCTATCCCTATATTAGAAAGAAAAGATGAAGCAGATAAAGAGGAATATCAAAAATACAATAATGTTATCTTAAAAGATTTGGATTATAG
>DAOSUS010000130.1 GCA_035378955.1 Candidatus Hydrogenedens sp.
TAATATATACACCATAGAATACTCAATATCACCTTTACTCAATGAACGGAAAGAGTTAACAAATATTGTGTTGGTATTCAGGGATATTACTCGTGAATTGAAACTCCTCAATGACCTTAAGCAATCCCAAAAAATGGAAAGTATCGGACAATTAGCCGGGGGAATTGCCCATGATTTAAATAACCATCTCATGGTAATTAATGGTTATGCGGAATTAGCAGAAAGAGAACTCCCCGCGGACTCCTCACTTATTCCTTACTTAGATGAAATAATTAAAGCCAATCAAAAAGCCTCTTCATTGGTCCGTCAACTATTAGCCTTTGCCCGTAAACAAATACTAAAGAAAGAAGTTATTGATATTAATGTATTGGTAAATGACATATATAAGATGTTGCGGAGACTTATTCGAGAGAATATAGAACTAACATTTCTACCGAATGCTCAAAAGTCTTTGATTTATGCAGATAGGAATGCAGTTGAGGTTATTCTGATTAACCTCTGTGTTAATGCAAACGATGCTATGCCTGATGGTGGGAAACTTCTGATAGAAACAAGTTCTACTCATGTATCTGAGGAAATGATAGAAGGGATGACATGGACATCCTCCGGTGATTTTGTTGTTATTTGTGTTACGGATACAGGTATAGGTATGGATAAATATACATTAGAACATTGTTTTGACCCATTTTTTACTACAAAAGAAATTGGTAAAGGAACGGGATTAGGCTTATCAACCGTTTATGGGCTTGTCAAACAACATAATGGTATTATTCATGTTTATTCTGAGGTAGGAAAGGGGACTACTTTTAAGATTTATTTGCCTGCTACTACTCAGGAACAGTTACAGAAAGAAGAGGAAGCAACAAGTGAACCGATTGAACAACTTACGGGGAATGAAACAATATTAATTGCAGAAGATGAAATGACTGTTCGTTCCGTAGCCATACGAATTTTAGAGAAAGCAGGTTATCGGGTGATTGCTGCCCAAGATGGGGAAGAGGGTTTTAAACTGTTTCTGGAAAATATCAGTGATATTGACCTCGTTATTCTTGATGTAATTATGCCTGTAATGGGTGGAAAAGAGGTATATGAAAAGATTAAAAAGATAAAGCCCAATCTGCCTGTTCTTTTTTCAACCGGTTATTCTGAAAATTCCATACATACCAATTTTGTTTTAGAAAAAGACCTTAACCTAATAAACAAACCTTATGGGAGGCTGGATTTATTAAGAGCGGTTAGAAATATACTGGATAAAAAAAATAAACATTAATATATTCAATTTATGCCAAATGTAAAATCACCGGTATTTGAAAAAAGACGATATGATATTGAGTATCTACGAATTATTGCGGTTTTACTTCTTATCCCTTTCCACTGTGCTATGATTTTTTTCTCATACGAGCCTTTCTATGTGAAAGGTTCTTCTTCTCACTTCCTGCTGGACTACTTCGTATTTTTTCTATCTCCATGGCACATGCCCCTTCTGTTTATGATTGCAGGTATGTCCTCTTTTTATGCATTACAGAAAAGAATTTGGAAGCAATATATTGCAGAAAGGACAAAACGATTGCTTATTCCCTTCCTGTTTGGTATTTTGTTTATAGTTCCTCCTCAACCTTATTTTGCATATATAAGAGAACATGCAAATAGTTCCATTTATGATTTTATAAAACAGTATTTTTTTTGTATTCAAGGTGATTTTTCTGGCTATACCGGTTCTTTTACTCCTGCACATCTATGGTTTATTCTCTATCTCTATTTTTACAGTCTTATTTCTGTGCCTTTATTCTTAAATATAAAGAAGCATTCAGAAAAAATAGGGGAAAATATTCCAGATTATCTTTTTTTGTTTTTCTATCCTGTAATAATTGGATTAGCTGAACAACTACCTACTCTGGGTTCAAAAAATCCGTTTTATTACTATACTTATTTCTTTATAGGTTTCTTCATAGCCTCTAATACGAAGATAGAACAATCCATTCGGGAAAAAAGATTTTTATTATTCCTTTTGGGCACTATTACAATGGCAATTTACCTTACTTTTATTAAAAGTTCTTTTGTTTTCGAGAAATACTCCACTTCCGATGTTCTTTTCTATATTTTACGCCATTTCAATGTATGGTTCTGGCTATTATTTATTTTAGGGTATAGTGAAAAATATCTTAATTCCCCAATACAAATGCTACCTTATGCAAGTGAAATGTCTTATCCTTTTTACATTCTTCATCAAACAGTAATAATCGTTCTTGCGTACTATGTAGTAACATTGGACTTAAATATAGGAATAATCTTTTTTGTATTAGTCGTATTATCGTTTTCCGTTATAGTTGTTATTTACCACTTTTTAATTAGAAAATATAAAATAACACGATTTTTATTTGGAATGAAAACTTAAAAATTTTCGGAGCATGAAAAAATGAAGAATTACTTAAAATGGTTATTTCGATGGTATGTTCTATTATCAATACTGATGACGATTCTTGGTGGCGGATTATGGACCCTATATACATACAAATTCAATGACCAGTGGTATCGTAAATTATTGTTAACGCATACGGTGAATATAGCAAAGAGTATTGACCCAAAATTAATAAATGAATTTCAAGGTTCAGGCGCTGATTATAACAATCCTCGATATCATACATTACTTACACGACTTCGCATGGTCCGCTCTATCATACCTCGTTGTAAGTATCTATATTTGATGGGTCGGAATGAGAACAAACAAGTATTCTTTTATATAGATACACAAGAAGATATAGAAGAGACACCTCCTGCTCAACCTGGAGATTTATATGATGATGCTTCGGAGGAATTGATTAACTGTTTTGATACAGGAATTCCCTTTGTAGAAGGACCGCTGCCAGATGAATGGGGTGTATGGGTAAGTGCTCTTGTCCCGATAAAAGATATATCGCAAAGAAAAGTAATTGCTGTTTTGGGTATGGATATAGAAGCAAAGGATTGGAACTTAATTGTTTGGGAGAGGACATATCCAACCCTTGTATTTACTCTATTAATAATAGGGGCTATTTTACTTTCTGGAATTGGTTTTGTTTTGAGAGAAAAAAGAAAAGAAAAATTGGGTAGATTTAGATTTACAGAGACTATATTGGCTTTTATGGTTTCTATTGTTTTTACACTTGCCACTGTTTGGTTCGTTAGTGAAAGAGACCAGAGACAACATAGTGTAATTTTAGATGAGGTGTCGAGAACAACAATCGGGTCTTTAAATGAAAAATTAGAAGATATTCGCGATGTGGTAATTCCTTCAATTACATCGTTTTTCCAGAATAGTGATGATGTCCGACAGGATGAGTTTTATAACTTTACAAATTCTTTTTCAAAAGAAATGGGTTCTTATCTTTCCTTTTTTTGGATTCCGTATATTGATAAGGATGATAAAGAACAATTTGTAAGAGAAGGTGCTGAAATTTATAAATCAGATTTTCAAATCTGGGAGTTAGATAAGAATGGCAATAATATACCTGCCAGAGAAAGGAATTTCTATTTTCCCATTTTCTATACTTCGAAAAATTCCGATGCCTCGATGATAGGTTACGATATGAATTCTAATGAAAAAGCAAGAACTGTTATTCAAGAAGCAATTAACACTGGAAGGGTTTCTATGGTTCTATCGAACGAGATAACCCTCTTTTCACAATATCCTTCCTCCGTCTTTATACTATTCAGCCCTGTTATTAAAAACAAAGAGCTTAAAGGGGTTATAGGACTAATTTTAGATATGGACAGTTTTATTAAAGTTGGGTTAGAAAGGTTAGCACAAGGATTTATATATAAACCCTTGTATTTAGATTATTTTTACATATCTAATTTGGAGAAAATCATCAATATCTATTCTGACCATCCTCAAACAAGTGGGACCAACGCATTGAATGAACTTAATGTTTTTAATACAGATAGGCTTTTTTTTACCGTGTTTATTTTTCAGAAATTATTTGGCATTGTAGTTCAACCTGGAGATTGGAAAGAGACAAAAGTGATTGATGATAGGATACCTGCTTTTATTTTAGGTTTGATTGCTTCTTTTGC
>DAOSUS010000131.1 GCA_035378955.1 Candidatus Hydrogenedens sp.
TGTAATCATAGATACCCGAAATTTATTAGGAATGTCTAATTTCTAGTAGTGGTAGAGGTATCCATAATACTGTTCAATGAATAAAGACAATATATTTATTCCCTATATCAATATTTTCATAATAAATCATTGAATATATTATTACAACCTATGTGAATAATAAATGGGCAATTCATACAAATTGCCCATTTAATTTAAGTCATGAACAAATATTAGGTATTTCTATTCTTAAAGATAATGTTTTTGAATTATCTACATTTATATAAAGAGTAACTACTAATGATTATGCCTCTAAAGTGCGATTGTGTGTGAGATTGTACCAACCGATACCTAATTTGCGAAGTGCATACCCTGTCTCTTTCAGGTAATCACCATAACACATCATCCAGTGGAAACCACCCATATCATTTGCAAGACGGTCACAGTCTCCTTCAATTTCAATATCTGTCTGAGACCTGCAAATATCAAGGAATGGATTTGCCTGAACCTTTCCACGAAAACCAATCCACTTATTAAACTCAAAATTGGGGTCAATCACAGTAACTGTCTCGCCTATCCGCATTTCTACTTTGGGTGCAGCACCGTAATCGGATTCATAATGGGTGAGAATCCGAACAGGTTCAAGATTCGTCCCATCCATCTTACGCGGAGCTGTACAGTGGGCAATGGTTACTACACCATGGTGAGGATAGGTTGGGTCTTGCAGGAAGACAGGTTTAGAACTAATATAATGTAGCAATACACCGGAAGGGATTACGACAAAATCGGATTCACAAAACGCCATAGCACCACGGTCATTAATCAAACTCAAGGTCATACATGCGGTTGTTTTTGATTTGGGGATAATAGTGGTCATGCATTCATTAACTGTAATGGCTGGGGCATCGAATTCATTCATAATTTGTTCAAATATTTCCGTGAGTATGAAAGCATTTTCAAGGAAGGGTATATCTGTTTCCATGGAGGTTTTGGGGAGATTTAAATATTGTTTTGTCCACATTTTTGCTTGTTCACGGAGTTTACTATCGTTAAGAGCCGAATTTATCCGTTTATCTAATTCTGAATAGGGATAATCAATCAATTCCATCTTGAACTTTTCCTTTGCCCGTTCCGGGGCTTTTTGACCACCAGCACCCCAGCCGGCAGGACCACCAATACAAACGATTTTACTGCCAACTGTGTTTTTTATCGCATACAAAGAGCGTAACCGCCATAAGATGTCCGCATATTCATCTACGACAACATCTTGTGGAGCCAGACGCGGTTCTCCTAATTCATCTACAGTTTTCCTTAAAAATCGAGGGCTGACAATCTCATACCATAGATAGGCAGGACCTGAGCGATGACGAACAAAAACAATGTGTTGCTTGTTATCACTGAAAACAGGTTCTATCTCTCCTATAGCCCCGTAAATAAGCGTTACATCTGCATTGGCTTCTCATGCTTGTTTCGCCTCTGCAGGGGAAGATACGGGTATTAACGGCAGAATTTCCAGAGGGAATTCTGCCTTTTGTTTCATTTCAGCCAGTTCTTTTTCTATTTGCTGGCATTCTTTCTGAACATCTTCTTTTGTATGGAAACCACCCCACGGACGCCAACTTGCCTGTTCTCGCCGTTTAAATAATTGGTATGTAAAAACCGGCTGAACAACCAGAGGCTTCTTTTTCGCAGATGCAATAGGCTTGTTTAAATATTCCGAAGATACACTCGCTGAAGCAGTGTCTGCATTTGCTGATAAAATGGCATTGGCTCCGATAGCAGTTCCTCCAACTGCAGCGAGGAAAGTTCTCCGTGCTATATTAAGTTTTCCTAAATCATGAATACAGCCACAGCACGAATGATGTTGATGTTTGTTGTCCTGTGTCATAAAATATTCCTTCTTGGTTGTTATTAATTTTCATATATTTCTATTGTATTGTATATCTTAGTTAAAAACCAACTTTTAAAGAGGAATATTGGACAATTCACACAAATTAAACTTGTCAGATGACACTGGAAATAGGTTATTATTATTGCCATTATTTTAATGTATAAATCTTTTTAAGTAGAGAAAAGTAAATGTTAGACCCGTATGTGCTTGCAGGAATTGCTCTGGCTCTTGCTATGGATGCGTTTGCCGTATCCATTAGTATCAGTGCTTTGCTCAAAGATGTACAGCCCCGCCAAACCTTTCGGTTGTCTTTTCATTTTGGTTTATTTCAGGCTCTGATGCCCGTATTGGGCTGGTATACGGGAAATCTCGTCGGGCAATGGTTTCTGGCTTATGACCACTGGATAGCCTTTTTTATACTCTGGGCAATTGGTGGAAAAATTATATACCAATCTTTATTTGCTATTGAAAAACAAGAAGAAGGAATAAATAAGGAGCAGAAAAAGAATGACCCCACACGAGGTTTATCGCTGATAATGCTATCTATTGCAACCAGTATCGATGCGTACGCTGTTGGATTAAGTTTTGCGTTTATTGGCGTTTCAATATGGTTCCCTTCGTTCTGGATAGGTATTACTGCAGGCTTCTTAACATTGGTTGGAATGCAATTAGGCAGTTATGTAGGCAAAAAATTCGGTAAAAGCATGGAAATTCTTGGTGCTATTTTATTGTTTATAATCGGCATAAAAATACTTTTTGACCATTTATCTGGAAACTAAAAATAAATATAGATTTAGAAGGAGTATCTGTATGCCTGTATTTGAACTACCTTTGGAGGAATTGTGGAAATATCAGGGTAGAAATCCGAAACCTGCTGATTTTGATGATTATTGGAAAAGAGCATTAGCAGAATTAAAAGGTATAGACCCTGATGTAAAACGAATTCCTGCTCCATTTCAAAGTGAGGTTGCAGAATGTTTTGATTTGTATTTTACGGGTGTCCGCGGAGCAAGAGTGCATGCTCAATACCTTAGACCTAAGAAAAGAAACAAACCCTGTCCAACATTATTTCGTTTTCACGGCTATGGCGGGAATTCTGGGGATTGGTATGAAAAATTGGGTTTTGTAGGAGAAGGGTTTTGTGTATGTGCTATGGATGTTCGCGGACAAGGTGGTAAGTCCACCGAAACAGGAAATGTCGTTGGAAATATATTAAAAGGGCATATTATACGGGGTTTGGATGATGAACCTGATAATTTGCTTTATCGCCATATCTTTCTGGACACAGTACAATTGGTTAATATTGTCAGTGATTTTGAAGAAGTAGATGAACAACGGCTTGGTGCGTATGGAATGTCACAGGGTGGGGCACTAACTTTAGCCTGTGCAGGACTACATCCGCAGATAAAAAAGTTGGCACCCATGTGTCCGTTTCTTTGTGATTATAAACGAGTTTGGGAGATGGACCTCGCTTTAGAAGCCTATGAAGAACTTCGGACCTATTTTCGTCTATTCGACCCAAGACATGAAAGAGAAAATGAAATCTTTACAAAGTTGGGATATATAGATTGCCAATTTTTAGCAGAGCGTATTCAGGGAGAGGTGCTTATGGCTATCGGGTTAATGGACCAGATTTGTCCACCTTCTACACAGTTTTCAGCATTTAACAAGATAAAATCGAAAAAAGAAGCGGTAATTTACCCCGATTTTGCCCATGAAATTTATCCCGGTTTCACAGATAAAATGTTTGAATTTTTCCGCAAAGATTGGATTGAAACGAACGAAAAATCAAAATAACCGACATTGATAGAACAAGCATCCTTACCTATATAATTAACCACAGAGGATACAAAGGGAAATTTTACACAAATGACACGGAGAAGGTGAGAGCGATTAGTCGGTCACCCTTGCAAAACAATTCCTTTTTATAATGTGTGAAAATAAATACCCGAGATAAGGAGGATATAAATAAAGGCAAAAAATTGTTAGGGCGAAACATGTTTCGCCCTAACAATG
>DAOSUS010000132.1 GCA_035378955.1 Candidatus Hydrogenedens sp.
CCAAAGAAAGGTTTAGTGAAGTACAGAAATGTAATTTAAAAATATAAAAGGTGTTTGTTTAAAATTGGATTTTATATTTCATTAAAAAACCGAAATATTTTCAAATTTTGTTGGTATATAATAGTAGTAGATACGCAAATAAAAAGGAGAATGTCCTGTGTTTATTTCACCATTTGATACATTACGAGTGCTACCTCGAAAACTGATGATGGAAGTATGGCGTCGTCTAAATACTGGTTTAAATGAAGATGAACCATGGGAGCCTCTTGCCGATGTTTATGAAACAAATACAGATTATTATGTTTTTATAGAATTGCCGGGAGTAAAGAAGGAAGATATTGTATTGACGATTGATAAAAATAAGTTGAGTGTACGCGGGAATAAGATGAAAAGAGTAAATGAAGATGATGAAAAAAAAGTATTTTGTGAGTGTCTATACGGAAGTTTTGAGAAGGTTGTTGAATTTTCTGACGAGATAGAAGAAGATAAAGTTAATGCAGAAATGCAAATGGGTTTGCTTAAGATAACACTGCCCAAAAAATCAGTCTCCGTAGGAAAAAGAATTATAGTTTCAGGAGAATAGTAGGATTATTAATTATTTGCAGGTGCTATTGATAATATCCAGTCCGACCAGATAATTTGTGGTGTTCCTTCCGGTGCATAGGCACAGAAAAAATAGGTGTCTCTCTGTTCTATCTTAAATTCCTTTTCAAGATGAATAGGTTTATTCAATTCTCCGGAGATTTCTATTAGAGGATTTATAAAAGGTGCTGTTTTCCCGGGTTCGGTTATTTTCCATATACCTATATTAACTTTTGGACCTTTTAATAATGTGGCATTTACAGAAAATAGGTAATTGTTCGGTTGTAAATCAGATAAAGAAGTACGAAACATATTACCTATATCTTCACCAGCATCTGCTTTTGTCCACTTCTGAACTACTTCGTAACCCGTTCCCTTTTTTGCACTTTTATTGACATAAGAATATTGAGAAAAAGGAGGCAAAAAACCCGAAGGAACTCGTGTACCCGATAACCATTCTATAAAGGAACCGTTTTTAATCACATTGTTTAATGAGTTTGATATAGGTTGGACTTCTAAAACTTTAAATTCTCCTTTTAGATTTGTTTCCTGAACAATAGCATTGGAACAGGAAAAAAAGGTCAAAGTTATGATAAAGAAAAAAGGTTGTTTTTTGAGAAATGACATTTTTACTCCTTATGAAAATGAATTTCAAGAAATAGTTGTTTAGTATTAATTTTAGAAAATTAAACCTAAAAAAGCTAATTATAGTCAAATATGCATAATATACTTGTAAAACAATCAGAGGAGTAGGTTATGTTGACAAACAATATCAAAAATTATTATTTAAGGGTGCTTCTGAGTGCAATTTTACTGTTTTTTGTTTCTTTTAATTTATTTTCTAAAGATACAGAAGTTAATATCGTTTATACAAATGATATTCATGACCATATCCGCCCCGGATATATGGGGGTTGGAGGAATTCCCTATATTGCAGGTTTTGTGAATAAAGTAAGAGCGGAAAACCCGAATGTATTATTACTTGATGCAGGTGATTTGACGGATAAAGGGGATATGGTAGCAGATTTAACCGATGGAGAAATGATGTATAAAGTTGTAGAGCAAATGAAATATGATGTAATGGTTATTGGAAATCATGATTATGATAAAGGAATTAAACGACTTTGTGAGTTGAGGAAATTAGCTCCTTCGGTAGAGTTTGTAGGAACAAATTATAAAGAGGGTTTAGAAAATTGTTATAAACCATGGGTTATTAAAAAAATAGGAAACCTATCTATAGGTTTTGTAGGTGTTGTAAAATTAGGAGGTGAAGAACTGAGAGTAGCCAGAGAGGCTATCCCCGAACTAAAAAAAGCAATTGAAGAACTAAAAGAACAGGATTGCCATTTTATTATTGCCTTATGTCATCTCGGAAGCAACGCCTGTATAGAGTTATCTAAAAAAATTCCCGAAATATCGGTATTTATTTCAGGACATACACACGAATTGTTAAAAGAAGCAAGACTGTGTTCGGATACTAATGCAATTATCGTTCAAGCGGGTTCGTATGCTATGTATGCAGGACAATTAAAATTGATGGTTGACGATGAAAAACAAAAGGTTAATAGTTATACAAATCAAGTTGTAGAACTAAAACATGATATTATAGAACCTGATAAAGAAATTTTAAATTGGGTATTTGCAGAAGAGAAGAGAATTTGTCCTGTTGCTTCCGAATATTTGATAGATAATAAAAAATCGATTAATACAAGTCAGATTGCAATACTGGCAGCTAATGCAATAAAAGAAAGAAGTAATGCGGACATTGTCTTTTGCCATCCCCGATTACTTATCCGTAGCACATTTCCACCCACAAAATTAGATTACAACGCTGTCTATTTAACCGCAGGACACCGCGCTAAAGAATTGGTTAAGGTAACATTAACAGGAAAACAAATAGAGCAATATCTAATAGATTTACTTAAATATGGTTGGAGTAGAACCGAATGGACAGGAATAAATGCAGAATATGAACGCTCCTTTCCACCCGATAAGGTTGCTGTTAAAACAGATTTACTTGCAGATAAAAAATATAAAGTAGTGCTCGCAAAAATAGAATTTGAAAATCGCTTATTACGCTCTTTAGAAAAAAATGGGGGAAATAATATAGATGAGATAAAACAAGGACTAAAAAAATGTGATTTTACTTATTTCGATGCAGTATCAAAATATATTGAAAAGATTAGAGAAGGTGGAATTACCTTAGATGAATATATGGAAAAGATGAAGATAAACGGAGGGAATAATAAAGAGGAAAAAGAATACGACACAGAACAATGATTTTTATTTCAAATACACTCCAAAGTAAATCTTTGATAGAATAGATATATACTATTGGAGTATTTTCAGGTGAATATACAGGATATTACAAAGACATTAGGTATAGAAATCATTGTTAAAGGGGAAAAGATAGAAATAGAAAAGGTATTTGCAGGGGACCGAATTAGCGATTTAATCCATTCTGCTGATGAAAAGACATTAATAGTTACTCATTTAAATCACATCTCTCTGGTTCAATTATTTAACATATTTGAGGTGCCTGCTATATGTCTTATTACAGATACAGACCCCATCTTTGAATTAATAGAAAGTGCTAAAGAAAATAAAGCCTTTCTTTTGGTTTCTTCCTTGGAGATGTATGAAACCTGTGGGGTTATTTATACGATATTTCAAAAGGGAAATACCCAGCAATGATTACAGGGTCTTATCCAGTGAAAAGAGGCGATTATTTAAGTGGAGGACAGGTTTCTTCAAAAATTAAAGAGATATTATGTAAGTTAGGAATAGCCTCAGAAATAATCAGAAAGATTATGATTGCTGTTTATGAGGCAGAGATGAATGTAATTATCCATTCTTATGGCGGAGAAATTAGTTTTATAATAGATGACGAAAAAATTGAAGTTACGGTTAAAGATACAGGACCCGGTATTCCACGAATAGACCTGGCTATTCAGGAAGGATATTCTACGGCACCCGACGAAGCAAGAGAAATGGGGTTTGGAGCGGGAATGGGTTTACCCAACATAAAGAAAAATTCGGATTATTTTGTTATTCATAGTGAAC
>DAOSUS010000133.1 GCA_035378955.1 Candidatus Hydrogenedens sp.
CTTCTGTTGCCCTTACATCAGAAAGTGTTTCTCAATTTTTGCCCGGTTTAACATTTACTCCCATAGATTCAAGAAACTACCAGTTATTGACCAATTACTTAGGTGCTCGGGATGTTAATGGTAATGGCATATTATCTCCTTCCGAATTTGCCGATGCGGATAAAGATGGATTTACAAATGCTCAGGAATATCTGTATTTTGAATGTGATGGGAAAAATGCCTTTGTTAATGCGGCACTTAATCCAAATATTAAACCTCCACAATTTCCTCCTCCAAGGAATTTTACAGTAAATGAAGGGACAAATCTCCGTTTATATGTGCCCGAATTACTGCATGTATATTTAACAACCTATGAATGGTATAAGGATGGCGTTTTAATAAATGATAATGAAAGAATTAAAGGAAGTTCGAAACGGACTTTAAATATTGAAAACTTGTCATTAGAAGATACAGGAAGTTATATTTGTTATTACTGTGAGAATAATCCCAATAATTATGAGGTTAAATCTTATGGACCTATAACAGTAAATGTGCAGCCTGAAATACAAGAAGGTGAAGGTTCGGTGACTGAAGGAGAGGGAATTATAGAAGGTGAAGGTGTAGGTGAAGGGATAATAGAAGGCAGTGTAGAAGGAATTGAAGAAGGGATAATAGAAGGTATCGAAGAAGGAGAAGGCGAAGGATTAACAGAAGGAAGTATAGAAGGAGAAACTTTACCACCTCATAGTTCTGATAGGAATGGTGATTGGCGGATAGACCTATCCGAGTTGTTGCGTGTAATACAATTTTTCAATTCCGGTGGTTATCATTGTGAAGTTGGTACAGAAGATGGATTTGCTCCCGGTATCGATGGGGATAAAACATGTCGGCCGCATGATTCCGATTATAAACAACAAGATTGGAAGATTGATTTGAGTGAATTACTCAGAGTAATTCAGTTCTTTAATACAAATGGATATTATCCCTGTCCAGGAGCCAGTGAGGACAATTATTGCCCAAATATACAACAGTAATTTTCTCTTTTATAAAGTTTTACAAGTATTCTTACTAAAAATCTCAATAATTGTTATTTTTATTTGGTATTTATAAAAATTGTTTTGCTAATTTGTTGAGTTCTTCGACGCCTCGTTTAATAGTCTCGTCAGGAGCGGCAAAGGAAATGCGGAAGTGTGTTTTCTTATCAGAGAAAACACTTCCTGGAATTATAAGAATATTATTTTCTATTGCCTTTTTCACAAATTCATCACCACCACCTCCCGGAGCCTTAGGAAATATATAAAAAGCACCTTTCGGCTTTATTACTTCAAAGGTATCTTTTAATCCTTCATATATTAAATTTCTTTTCCTTCGGTATGCTTCTATTTTTTCTGTCATATCCGCTTTTAGTGCTTTAACCGCAGCTTTTTGGGCAAATGAAGGGGCACAAACAAAGGTGTATTGTTGTAGTGTATTCATTTGTTGAATAATATCTTCAGGTCCTGCCACATATCCCACACGCCAACCTGTCATGCCAGCATTTTTAGAAAAGCCATTAAGCAAAATTACCTGGTCATACATCCCTGCAATTGTAGATGGCTCTTCGTCATATAATAAAGATTCATAAATTTCATCGGTTATAACTAATAATTTGTATTTTTTTGCCAAGTCAGCAATTTTTGCCAAATCTTCTTTAGGAATTGTTAGTCCTGTGGGATTGGACGGACTATTTAAAATCAAGATTTTTGTTTTATCCGTTATAACAGGTTCAATCTTTTCTGCTGTTAAATGAAAATCAGGATAGGTGTCCACGGATACAGGTTTTCCACCTAATAAATTAACCAGATGTTTATACATAACAAAATAAGGGTCAGCAAAAACAACTTCATCCCCAGGATTAACCGTTGCTAATAAGGCGAGGAATAATCCACCTAATACTCCACAGGTTATCATAACATTAGATATTTTTACGCCAAACTTATCTTGATAATATTCCTGCACTGCTTCCCGAAGTTCATCGATACCCCATGTTTGTGTATATGAGTTAAAGCCATTTTTTATGGCACTAATAGCGACATCTTTACATACTTCATCTACATCATAATCCGGTTGACCAATACTTAAGTTAATAGGATTTTTCATTTTTGCTGCTAATGCAAAAACTTTACGAATTCCACTGGCATCAATATAGTTCATTCGTTCTGCAATGTAACTCATGAATATACTCCTTTGTTTTACTATGATATTTTGTTTATAAGTTCATTTATTTCCTGTATTAATTCAGGTGGAGGATTATTTTCTTTTGCTTTTTCAAGCCATAATTTTGCCTGTTCTTTGTAACCTTTTTCAACTGCTATACGAGATAAGATTACATATTTTTCCCCTGTAGAATAAGAAGTTTGTCCCATATAAATTTCTGCTGATACAAAATCACTTTTATTTATACATTCTTGGACTATGTTTTCCCATAGTTGTTTATTCTCATTAAAATAATTTGCCCATTTCTCTATAAATTCCTCAGGTTTACCTGATTTCCCGTATATAGTACCAAGTTTAATTAACAAATCCTTATTATCTTGTTCTTTTTGCACACCCAAAGATAACCATGCCTGAGATAAGGTAAACATACCTTTTTTTTCATAGTAATCTGCGATAATTTGATAAGGGGCTTTGAAGACATTATCATTAACTAACAAAGAAACAGGAATATTATTTAATGCTTTTTTTATATCATCGTATCCTTTTTGGAAATCCTCTTTTTGGTCTTTTAATTTATTAAAGTCTTGTTTTAATATTTCCCATCCCTGCTCATAATTCAATAATTTCTGTGCTACATCTAAAAATTTATTTTTTTCATCTGTGTTTAAATCCTTGTTAATCAAATATAAACTTATGTATGAATTATACAATTGAATTAAGTTGTCTTTGTTTTCTGTCCCTGTTTTTATTTCCTTCTCAATTATTCTTATCTGCATTCTTATACTTTCACTGTCAAAAGGATTTAGTCCAATAGCCTTTGCTATGTATCTTTTGGCTTCATCATAGCGGTTACTTTCCAAACATAAAAGCGATTTATTTTGCAATACTTCTATGTGTTCGGGATTTAGTTCTAACAGGGTATTCCATGCTTGCTCGGATTTTTCAAGATAAGTATTTTTTTGAGGGCTTTCTTCTTTTGCTTTTTTTGTCATAGTTCGTGCTAAATATTTCCATGCTTCAGTATTTGAAGGATAATTTCCTGCACAGGCTAACCATAATCTTTCTGGGTCTTTTAACTCATAGGTAAGTTGAAAACTAAATATAGAGAGGATAGACAGAATGATTAAAAAAAAGAGGAAGACTAATCGAAAAATAGTTTTATTCTTTTCATAAATATTTTGAGCAGAGAAATAACAAAACATAATGATACTTAAAGTTACAAAATAACTACTGTTGCACATACTTAAATCAAGTCTTTGGAATATAGGGAAAATAGCAATGCTTGAGATTAGTAGGAGAGAGGAAAGGAAAGATAAGGTCTTTGAATTTTTATAAAAATAAAATGCCAACATGAGTAAAAAAAAGAATATTGTTAATGCGATGGGTATGCTTAATAATGAATTAATCTCAAAATACTGTAATGGGAAAAAGGATGTAGGGAAAAGGAATAAAATGAAAAGCCC
>DAOSUS010000134.1 GCA_035378955.1 Candidatus Hydrogenedens sp.
TACATCAGAAGCAAAAACGCCATAAGTTGAATATTTGCTGACATATTTCATATAATATATAACCACAAGGTGGAGACGTAGTTCAGTTGGTTAGAACGCTGCCCTGTCACGGCAGAGGTCGCGAGTTCAAGTCTCGTCGTCTCCGCCATAAATTTTTTATAAATTTTGTTAAGTATATTTAACAAGATGGATATACAAAGATTAAAATATAAAGATATTAAGTATTTGACGCATTCTCGGGTGCATTATCTGTGGGCAATTAATGAATTAAATGAAAAAAAAGGATATGCACGGGCAACCGATGTTGCTTCTTTATTAGGCATTTCTCGAAGTGCTGTCTCTATTGCATTAGGACATTTAAAAGCCTTAAAACTGGTCATAGAGAAACTTCCAGAGCACACCCTTAAATTGACAGTTTTAGGGAAAAAGCACTTAAATAATATTGATAATAATTTTATAATCTTATCCCGTTTTTTTAAGTCCTTTCTAAATCTGGATGAAGAAACAGCCACAAAACAAGCCTGTTTGATTGAACATCTTTTATTAGAAGAAGTCGCAAAGAAAATAAATCAAATTATTGAGACACATCCTAACATTCCTTTGGGAAAAACGAACATTCCCTTATCGAAATCTATAAAAAAATTGGAAGAAAATATTTATGATTGAATTTTTCATTGTTTTTATCATTGTCGTAATTGCGGTTTTATATATAACAAAAACATATCAAAATATTTTTTCAAAAAAAGAAAACCCCTGTGAATCTTGTGCTTGTCAGAAATGTCCTTATACAAATACATCGGAATGTCCAGTTAAATCTCTTGATAAATCAAACAAAGATATATCATCTTTATCGAAGAAATTCGATGAAGATAAAAATATGGAGGTAGCGGTTGGGTATGAAAAACTTCTGTAATACAGAACGACTTAGTGAATTAGAAGAAGGGACAAAAGCCCGCATTGTTGGTATTCGTGGAGGTCCTCCTACATATCGTCAAAGACTATTAGACCTTGGCTTAACCCCGGGTACTGTTGTTAAGGTGAACAGAGAGGCTCCTCTGGGAGACCCTATTGAATTAGAATTAAAAGGTTATTTCCTTGCATTACGGAGAAAAGACGCATGGCATATCCTCGTCGAGCCTCTTCCCAACAACCCCGAGTAATAATCGTTGGTAATCCCAATTGTGGTAAAAGTTCTATCTTTAATGAAATTACAGGGGGTTTACAAGAGGTAAGCAACTACCCGGGAGTAACTGTTGAAAAGAAAATTGGTTTCTTCCATTATGAGGGGGAAGATATTCGCGTGGAAGACTTACCCGGTTTATACTCACTTACTCCATATACAGACGAGGAAATAATTGCTCGAGAAGAAATCCTGAAGTCGGATGTGGGTCTTATTATAGATGTTGTGGACTCTTTAAATTTAGAACGAAATTTGTATCTTACTATTCAAATTATGGAATTGGGTAAGCCTTTTATTATTGCTTTAAATATGAGTGATATTGCTCAAAAGAGGGGGGTAATCATTGACCACGAAAAACTATCTCGTATATTAAATGTACCGGTAGTTAAAACTGTGGGAAACAGAGGGGAAGGTATTGAAGAATTAAAATCTCATATTTACTCTTATATCCGAAAGCAAAGTATATGGGTTCCTAAATATGTAACTTACGGGCATGAAGTTGATATCGTGGTAGAACAACTCTCTGAATTTTTAGTGAATAGATTACCTGATAATGAAAAAGAAAAAGCGTGCTGGTATACCATTAAGTTGTTAGAAAAGGATTACAGATTACTTGAGGAGGTTAAAAATAAAATCTCCGATTCACAGGAACTCGAAAGAAATCTTGAGAATGCTATCAAAGAATTAGAACAACATGAGAATGAAGATTCGGCAGTTATTATCGCCCAGAGGAGATATGGTTTTGCATCAGGTGCTATTCGGGAATGTGTGAGTTATACTGGTGAAGCAAAACAAAATATAACAGACCAGATTGATAATATCATTTGTAATCGTATCGCAGGACCTGTCATCCTTTTAGGTGTAATAAGTTCGTTGTTTTATGTTGTATTTAAAACAACTCAGGAGTGGAAGTGGATACCTTTTCCCAACGAATAGGTAAGTCCGGTTGAATTGTTTGAAAAATTCTTTGAGAACTTTGCTTTATTGTTTTCATTTCTGGCAAAAGACTACCCCGCTATTTATTCCCTTCTATCCGATGGTATTATTGGGGGAGTGGGTGCCGTATTAAGTTTTATTCCTTTAATTTTTGTTCTCTTTTTGCTCATATCTGCATTGGAAGATACAGGATATGTAGCCCGTATCGCTTTTATATTAGACCGTTTGATGCGTATTTTTGGATTACAAGGTAGGTCCATACTGGCTTTAATTATCTCTGGTGGAATAGGTGCGGGTGGCTGTGCTGTCCCGGGAATACTGGCGACACGGACATTACAGGAACGGAAAGACAAAATTATAACCATGTTAGTTATCCCTTTTATGAGTTGCGGAGCCAAATTACCAGTTTATGCCCTGTTAATTGGTGCTTTTTTTCAAAACCACCGAACGATGGTAATGTTAACTTTGTGGGCATTATCATGGCTTATCGCGCTCATTAGTGCATTTATATTAAGCCGATTTGTCATTCGTGGGGAACCAACGCCATTTGTGCTGGAGTTGCCCCCTTATCATGTACCTGTTTTCAAAAGCGTTTTACGCCATGCATGGGGTAGGACTTGGATGTATATACGAAAAGCAGGGACATTAATCCTTGCAGTAAATATTATTATGTGGGCACTGATTTATATTCCTATCCCCCATCAAGGAACAACACAGAATAACGAACAACCAGGTATTGAATCCAGCATTGCCGGAATTTTGGGGAGAGCCATAGAACCTGTCACAAAACATATCGGGTTTGACTGGAAAGTAAATATAGCACTTATTGGAGGAATGGCAGCAAAAGAAGTGATTGTCGGTACATTAGGCACCGTGTATCGCATGGAAACTTCTGAAAACAATGTAAATGAACAGGACTCCCTATCTGCTAATTTAGCCCAACATAAAGAATGGTATCCTCTTCGAGCATTTACTCTTATGATATTTGTGATGCTATATGCTCCTTGCGTTGCCACTTTAGTAACCATAGGACGCGAAACGGGGACTATTCGAATCCCTATATTTTCCTTGTTTTTCTCTACTACGGTAGCATTCGTTGTTTCATTAATTGTTTTTCATATAGGTCATTTATTATCATTGGGAACATAGTATCTCTTTTATAAAAATATATAGATACAATAAAACTCTATGTAAAATGAGTCATCAACAAATAAAAAACAATAGTAAAACAGTATCTTTCTCCAAAATAGCCCTTTTAATGGGGTATGGTATATTATTTTTTATCAGCCTCTTTTTATTCGTTGGAACATGGCAAAAAGATTTTCTCGGTAAAGATAGCGATGTTTTTAATAATATTCC
>DAOSUS010000135.1 GCA_035378955.1 Candidatus Hydrogenedens sp.
TATTTGGAATTCTATCATAGCCATAAAAACGAGCAATTTCTTCAATCAAATCTTCTTCAAGAGAAACATCGTGTCTCCATGATGGAACGATAAAATCAACTTCATTTTCATTTTCCTGTTTAATAGAAAAGCCCAATTTTATCATTGTTGTTTTCTGAAAATCTTTATCAATTTCTACACCTATTCTTTTTTTCGTCCGTTCATATCTGAGTTTTACATTTTTTCTTTGGATTTTTTTTGGATACTCGTCCAATATACCTTTTAATACTTTTCCACCTGCTAATTCTTGTATTAAAGAGGTTGCCCTATCAATAGCCCAAGTAACCATTTCCGGGTCTGCACCTCTTTGAAAATGTTGTGCTGCTTCCGTTAGAAGACTATGAGCACGAGCAGTTCTACGAATGGATACGGGGTCAAAATAAGCACTTTCTAAAAACACATTAACGGTATTATTATCTACTTCGCTATCTGCTCCACCCATAATTCCTGCCAGGGCTTGCGGTTTAATAGCATCTGCTATAACCATCTGGCTTGTGTTTAAAGTTCTGAGTTCTCCATCTAAAGTCCGTATTTGTTCCCCTTCTTTTGCAAGACGGACAACAATTCTATTTTCATTTAATTTATCGAAATCAAAAGCATGGAGAGGATGTCCTGTTTCAAGTAAAACAAAGTTAGTAATATCAACGACATTATTGATAGGTCGTTGTCCGGCACTGAGCAATTTACGAGCCAGCCAATCGGGTGAGGGTGCTATCTTGACATTTTGAATAACCCTTCCTGCATATCTTGGACAGAAATCGGGACAATCAATAGTAACACGGGATACCGAGGAAGCCGATTTTTCTATTTCAGAAATTTTTATTTGTGGGAGAGTCATAGGAATGTTGTAGTATGCAGATAATTCGCGAGCGAGACCTATGTAACTTGCCCAGTCTCCCCTATTCGGTGTAATTTCTATCTCAAAAATTACATCATCTAAACCTAAAACTTTTCTTATATCTTCTCCCAAAGGAGCTTCTGGGTGTAAAATAAGCAATCCTTCTGAGTCTTCTTCTACTTTTAATTCGGCTCCTGAACACATCATTCCAAAGGATTCAATTCCTCTCATTTTTCTTCTTGTAATTTTAAATCCTCCCGGAAGCATCGCCCCATCTATAGCCGTCGGGACTTTATCTCCTACTTTCATATTTTTAGCACCACATATAATTTGTAGAGGTTCCCCTTTTCCAATATCTATTTTGCATACAACGAGTTTATCTGCTTGTGGATGTGGTTGTATATCTAAAATCTTCCCTACAAATACATTTTCTATTTCTTTGCCGGGTTCTTCTATAGATTCAATCTCGAGCCCTAACATAGTCATTCTTTCAGCCAGTTCGCTAACACTTACAGAAAAATTACAATATTCTTTTAACCAGTTTAATGAAATTTTCATATTAGAACTGCTCCAAAAACTTTAAGTTGTTATCAAATAATAGATTTATTGAAGGGATAGCAAACTTTAGCATAGCCATTCTATCTATACCAAAGCCGAAGGCGTATCCTTGATATTTTTCATTATCGTAACCTGCATACTGAAAAACTTTGGGATAAACCATTCCACATCCCAAAATTTCAAGCCAACCACTATGTTTGCATACACGACAACCCTTGCCTTTGCAAACGGTGCATGAGATATCCATTTCTGCGGAAGGTTCTGTAAATGGGAAATAATGGGGGCGAAAACGGACTGCAGTATCTTCCCCGAAAAATTTATGGACAAAATACATTAAGGTCCCTTTCAAGTCAGCAAATGTGATATCCTCATCAACTAACAATCCCTCCATTTGATTAAACATAGGACTGTGACTTGCATCATTATCAACACGATATACCCTACCCGGGACAATCACCGCGACCGGAGGTTTCGTTTTTTCCATAACTCTCATCTGCACCGGAGAAGTATGGGTTCTTAAAACAACTCCAGATTTGATATAGAAAGTATCATGGACATCACGGGCTGGATGGTCTTCGGGAGTATTTAAACTTTCAAAGTTATAATATTCGGTTTCTACTTCAGGTCCAGAAGCAACTTGAAATCCCATTTGTATGAAAATACCTGTAATTTCGTTCATTACCTGATTAATAACATGCATATGCCCAATGCCCTGTGTCCTACCGGGCAAAGTTATATCTATCTGTTCTTTTTCTATTTTCTTTTGTAATTCTTTTTCTAAAACAATTTGATATTGTTTTTGTATATTATTGGTAATTATTTCTTTAATTTCGTTAGCAATACTTCCGACTTTAGGTCTTTCTTCAGGAAGTAAAGAACCTAATTTTTTCAATACTTCTGTTATTTTTCCTTTTTTCCCTAAAAATTCAACTCGAATTTGCTCTAAAATATCCGTTGTTTCTGCTTCTTTAATCTTCTGTAAAGCAAATTCTTTTATTTGTTCTAAGTCTTTTATCATATATATATTCCTATAAAAAGTTATTTAACTCTTTTATCTAAATATTGCTCTACCTAAACGGATTTCTGTAGCACCTTCTTCGATGGCTATTTCATAATCATCCGACATACCCATTGAAAGTGTTTTTAATTGGTATTTTTCTGCAATATTCCTCATTGTTCCAAAAATTTGTCTTAATACTTTTTCTTTTGCATTTATAGGTGCAATTGTCATTAGACCTCGAATATATAATGTATCAAATTTTTTTATTTTTTCATAAATTTCTTCAAACTCGCTTAATGAAAAGCCATGTTTGGTTTCTTCTCCTGAAATATTTAATTGGATAAGAATAGGTATTTTCTCTAAATTATCCTTAGTTATTCTTTTTTGAATTGTTTCTGCAACTTCTACTCTGTCCACAGAATCAACAAATTTACAATTTTGAAGAATAAGAGGAATTTTTTTTCTTTGTATAGTTCCTATCATGTGCCATTGTGTATCTGCAGGAGAATTTTTAATTTTTTCTAAAGCAAGTTCAATTCTATTTTCTCCAAAATGCCTTATTCCTAAATCATATACTATTTGCACATCTTCTATGGTCGCTGTTTTTGTAACAGCAACTATTGTAATTTCCTGTTCCGTAATGCCACTTTTTTTTCGTGCATTTTCTATTTTTTCTTTAATGACTTCCAGATTTATTTTTATATTTTCTTTATTTGTCATTTTCATATCTCACAAAAATTAACCCGAGCTGGGAATTTCCTCGGGCATTCCCTGACAACGGTCCCCTTCTGCTTTTCTAAGGATTGCTTTTTTCTCTGACACAGTCAATGGTAAATTGGCTTCTTGTTTAATTTTGATAATTAAGTCGGATGCTTCATCAAAGTTACTTGGACTTTCCCACCTTGCTTTATCCAAAACAGCAATAGATTCAAGGAATCGCCCTTGATTATATAAATCCATAGCATCCATTAAAAGAAGACGATAGTCTCCATAAGGGTCGCT
>DAOSUS010000136.1 GCA_035378955.1 Candidatus Hydrogenedens sp.
AATTATAAATGAAAAAACAAAGATTGATAATTCCGGACGAAAGAAAGGAGTTCGGACCGTGAAAAAACAATTATTATGCTTATATTCGTTAATATGTGTTCTTTTTATCTGCCAATGGAATAGTTATGCGTTTTTCCCTTCTGGTGGATTTGATGCATTTAATGTATTGCGATTGGCAAGATGGCCCTTCTACGAATTTGATACGAACAACGATGGCAAAATAACCACAGGAGAAGGTATCGGTATATATATAGAAAGAGGGAAAAGAGGATTTACTGATGATGAAATAAAAAAAGTCAAGGAGGCATTAAAAGTTTGGGAAGATGTCCCAACTTCGTATGCCTGTTTTCGAATCATAGGTTATTATGAAGACCCTATTTCCCTGACAACACCCGATTCCCTGCCTACTATATCCATGTATGTTACCGAAGCGGATGATACAGGTGAAGATGTTGAACCAGACCCAGAAACGGTTGATGTCGGAGGAGGAATATTAGGCGTAACACTAACACTTTTTACTGTTACCGATTCAGTATATGAACACAATGGACAAATATATCCTATTTCGGCAGGGACAGTTATTGACCGTGATATTGTTGTATCTGCGACAGCCCACCGATATAACTCAGAATCCGGGGATGAACCATTGGCAGATTTGAAAGGAACGCTTGTTCATGAATTAGGCCATTTTCTTGGGTTAGACCATACCCCTTTGAATAATTTAAGGGCTGTTTATTTAAACGCCGAGGATGAATTACCTTCCTACTTAATAGAAAATCCTGTAGTATGGATGACCATGCCTGATGGTATGCCTCAATATATCGGTGCTACCCCAACCATGTTCCCTATTTATTTTGAGGTAGAATTGCCCAATGGTCAAAGGGAAGATGGCGGAAAAGACCTCGCTCCGGATGATATATCAGGTATCTCATGGCTTTATCCACGAGGTGCTCAAGAAAATTTCTTTGATATAGAACATGAGGCAAGAAGTAGAACACGAAGAGGTTCTGGTATTCCCTCCATCCCCCTTCCCGGTGGACATGTTGTTGCCTGGGCAGATGTGGATAACAATCCCAATACACCACGGGTTCCTTTATTTAGTACCATGGTAGGTTTATACGAACCATTAATCAATAAACAACTTCAAGGCAAATTTAATCTGATTGGTTTGTGGAAAACAATGGAAGTCCCTGGGAAGGATGGGGAATTGTTTACTCCTTCCTATACATTGACCTTAAATGCGTTGAATGGGACGGGATTAGACCGTCAGGCTCCGGAAGGAATACCCCCATCGGATGTGGATAGTATTCAAGGTCCCAATAGTTATTCCGTAACAACTCGAGCGGATACAGACTATCAAACCAACTTTATGTCAGAAGTGTTTCATGAGGTTGAAAATGTCCTGGATGTAAGTAGTAAAGACGCAGGAACAGGATTGGTATGGAGTTTTACAAAAAATGTGGTTGTAAGCGCAACAACAGGTAAAACGCTTCCTCAGATGAGGACCCATCGGAAGCCAATGTTTGGAGACCCCAATGATGTATGTCCGATGAATATTATCGAAGTCCCAACAGGTGGAGGCACAGGAACAACAACGACTACTACGGGTGGCACATTAGGTTCTATCTCATTGTCAAATGATTTGAGAAGTTTTAGGGATAATTATTTGATGAATTCTGGTATGGGAATTGCTTTTGTGGATATGTATTATACTGTTGCCCCAATGATTTCTAAAGTAATATTAAAATCAGAAATAATGAGATATCTGTTTGCCAATTCTGTATATGGTATTGCATGGTTAATTAAAAATGATATTGTGCGATACCTTATAGGAATCCTAATTCTACTTGTTTTGTGGAGGAAGATAAAGAAGATGCAATCTATAAAAGCAAAAACGACAACACTATTCATTATTTTTGCACTATCTGTTTTGGGATGGGTTCCAAACGCACATTCGCGAATTGCTTTTCTAAATACAGATGAACTTGTGAACAAATCTAATGGGGTAGTTAATGCAGAGGTAATCTCAATAAATAGTTATATGACGGAAACTATGCGAATATACACAGATGTTGAAATAAAGGTAAAAGATACAATAAAAGGCTCTATCAACGAAAATAGTTCGGTGATTTTTACCATTCCGGGTGGTAGAGTAAATGGCTATGCTATGGTTTGCTCTGAAATGCCTGAATTTAAAGTTGGTGATAAAGCCATTCTTTATCTGCGGTATTTGCCTAAAAGTGGTAAATGGACTTTATATGCCGGGACAAGAAGTGTAACTGTGGTTACAGAAGATACTCAAACAGACAAACAATATGTAAAACCTTATAGTGAGTATGACAGTATTTTCTATAATACAGATAAGAAAGCAATCCAGTCCAAATCTTCTGTTCAGAAAACAGACGAGCCCAATACATATATTTCTATTGAAGATTATATGTTATATCTAAAAAGCCTTGTGAAACAGGACAAATAAGATTTTTTATCTGTAACTCATTTTAACCAAACGAATTCCCTAAAATAGTAAATAAACTTTGCGAAAGGGAGGATGTTTCGTTTAAACTTATCATACAATTTGTTATGGGAATTTAGTCAACTAATAAGGGCTAAATTCCGTTCAATTCATGATTTACTGCAAGGAGTTATTTTTTCCTATGAAAGGGCAGTATGGTTCAATCATTAGAAATTAAAAGACTATTTTCTTTAATTCATATCATACTGATTTTTTCAATATTTATTGCCGTTGGAATGTTCTTTTATCTCATATATACTTATGACCCTGCCCAGAAAATAGCCAAAAAAGCAAGCATATCCACTGAGGAAGAAAAAACTGTTCAGAATGTATTAATGAATATTGATGCCCAAAGCCTATTCGATAAAATATTAAAATCAGGTCTATTTGGAAATGCAGGTAGATGGTCCGAAGATGCAGCTCCAAAAAAAGAGGAAAAACAAGAACAACCTCCCCCACAGGATACCCTTGAAGATACCCAATTGAATTTAAAATTAATAGGGACTATTGCTTTGTCTCCTAAAGATAAATTTTCAGCTGCTTTTATCGAGAATTCTGACAAAAAAATTACTGCTGCTTTTGCTGTCGGACAGGAAGTTATTGAGCAGGTAGTTTTAGAAGAGGTATATCCTAAAGAAGTTATATTGTTAAACAAAAAAACAAATCCCCCCAAAAGGGAACGGTTAAAGTTAGAAGATAAATCTTTAGAATTGCTAAAAGCAAAAGAAGAAGCCCCTCCCCAACAAACGGAATCAAAACCTGCAAAGACAAATGAGCCTGAGAAGAAACAGGTGGATCTAAATCGTGATGAAATTGTGCAGGACTTTTTTGCAAGTTATGCAGATTTAGTTACGCGTGTTAAGCCCGAATTGTGTAAAGATGC
>DAOSUS010000137.1 GCA_035378955.1 Candidatus Hydrogenedens sp.
TTGAAAGCCTGTCCGCAAGCCTCGGGAACATGCACGTGTGTATATACCATGACACCGAAGAAACCCAATTCCGCATTGCGGAAGGTAGCACGTGTCCGTTTAAAGAACGGATATGAAGTAACCGTTTATATTCCGGGTGTGGGTCATAATTTACAGGAACACTCTCAGGTATTGGTTCGTGGTGGTCGTGTAAAGGACCTTCCCGGTGTCCGTTATCACTTAATTCGTGGTGTTCTGGATGCTATGGGTGATATGGGCGGAACCGCCAGCGTTAAAGATGATGGCGGTAAAAAAGTCCATGCCGGTCGTTGGGTAAGCCGTTCTAAATATGGTGTAAAAAAACCGAAACAATCATAGTTGCGAAGGATAAACGATGCCAAGAAGAAGAGAAGTACAAAAAAGAGAAGTTTTGCCCGACCCGAAGTTTAATAGTACTTTGGTGGCAAAATTTATAAATATTGTTATGGCAAACGGCAAAAAGAGTGTAGCAGAGAAGATTGTGTATAACGCATTAGAGATATTAAAAAAGAAAGTACCGGATAAGGACCCATTAGAGGTTTTTACAGCCGCAGTCGAAAATGCGAAACCATTAGTCCATGTAAAATCACGCCGTATTGGTGGTGCTACATATCAAGTTCCGGTAGAAATAGAGCCGAATACACGGACATCCATTGCTTTCCGTTGGATTCGGAGTTATGCAAGGAACCGTGGTGAGAAGACTATGGAAGAACGGTTGGCGGCGGAGTTGATGGATTGTTATAACAAACAGGGAAATACAATAAAGAAACGCGAGGATACACACCGAATGGCAGAAGCCAACAAGGCGTTTATCCATTTCCGATATTAATATGAGTTCTAAAGAAGAACATAGGAGAATGAGAACAACAGGCTGAGCAATACGCTCCGTAGTTTCGGGGCGTTGCACAGCTGTAGAAATAAGATACCGATAGTCCTGCTAAATATAGACAGGAAATCCAGATTGAAAATTGAATACAGCATGTGCCAGGGCCCCGGGTATAGCGGAGCAAAGGATGCTAAGGAGCAGAAAGAATATGCCACGCAAATACCCGTTAACAAATATCCGAAATATAGGGATAGCGGCCCACATTGATGCCGGCAAGACCACCGTTACAGAACGCGTCTTGTACTACTCCGGCCGGGTGCACCGAGTGGGCGAGGTCCATGACGGTGCCGCTACCATGGACTACATGGAGCAGGAACGGGAGCGCGGTATCACCATAACCTCAGCAGCAACGGCATGTGAATGGAATGGACATCGGATAAATATCATTGATACACCGGGTCACATTGATTTCACAGCCGAAGTAGAACGCTGCATGAGGGTTCTCGATGGAGCCATCATCGTTTTTTGTGGTGTTGCAGGCGTTCAACCGCAGTCCGAAACCGTGTGGAGACAGGCGGAAAAATACAAAGTTCCGCGAATTGCGTTTATTAACAAGATGGACCGGGTTGGCGCCGATTTTTTTCAAGCCATCGAATCCATCGAACATCGCCTCCACGCATTAACCCTTCCTGTTCAAATTCCTGTCGGTAGTGAAGAAAATTTCCGAGCCGTTATTGACTTGCTTAATCAAAAAATGATTACCTGGGTCGGAGAAACTGTGGATTGCGTTCAGGTAACAGAAGAAATTCCGAAAGAGTATCAAGATGATGCTCATTTCTGGAGAATGCACTTAATTGAAGTGGTAGCCAATCACGACGAAAAAGTCCTTGAGTTGTATCTTGAGGGAAAAGAAATTTCGGTAGATTTACTTAAAGCCGCCATTCGCAGACTTTGCATCAACCGAATTGGAACGCCGGTATTATGTGGTAGTGCACTTAAAAATAAGGGGATTCGGCTAACTTTAGATGCGGTAGTGGATTATCTGCCGTCACCTATAGATTTGCCACCGTATGAGGGAACTCTCCCTCAGGACCCGAACAAAAAAGTGCTACGCCATCCTTCGGATGATGAACCTTTTTCAGCATTGGCGTTCAAAATCCTGAGCGACCCCCATGTCGGTAAATTGACCTTTATGCGGGTTTATTCCGGCGTGATTGAAACAGGGCAAACCCTTCTCAATACACGAACGGGAACGAAAGAACGCATAAGCAGGATTGTAGAACTCCATGCCGATGAACGAACGGAAATTAAGGAATTAAGGACCGGCGACATCGGTGCTATAATTGGCTGTCGAAGTGTTTTAACGGGAGATACGCTCTGTGCCTCTAAACATCCGATTGCTCTCATGCCCCTGACTTTTCCGGAGCCTGTGGTTTATATTTCGATAGAACCGAAAACAAAGGCAGACCAGGACCGCCTTTCGAATGCACTGCATCGTTTTGCCGATGAAGACCCTACTTTCCGTGTGCGGGTCAATGAAGAAACAGGGCAAACGATTATTGCAGGTATGGGCGAACTACACCTCGAAATTATTATTGACCGTATGAAAAGAGAATTCGGCGTCGAGGCTCATGTAGGAAAGCCCGTTGTAGCCTATCGGGAAACAATTCGCCAGTCTGCCACTTCGGACAAGAAATTTGTCCGCCAGACGGGTGGCCGTGGACAATACGGACATGTCGTATTGACTATCGAACCATTACCGCGAGGTTCCGGATTTGTTTTTGAGGATAAGACCGTAGGTGGAGTTATTCCGAAAAACTACATCCCATCTATAGAAAAAGGGTGTAAAGAAGCCCTCGAAACAGGGATTGTAGCCGGTTATCCGATGGTGGATGTGAAAATCATACTTACCTTTGGTTCTTATCATGAGGTAGATTCGTCCGATATGGCATTTCAAATTGCCGCATCCATGGCAGTAAAGGAAGCTGTAATGAGTGCCCGACCTATTCTACTCGAGCCTATCATGCGGTTAGAGATAGATACACCTCCGGAATACACCGGCGATATTATTAACGATTTAGACCATCGTCGGGGACGGATGTTGAACATGGAAGTAGACGGACAAAGACAAATAATACATGCCTTGGCACCCCTGGCAGAGCTCTTTGGCTATGCCAATGACCTCAGGTCATGCAGTCAGGGAAGAGCCAATTATGCTATGGAATTTGAACGATACGAAATTGTCCCGATAGAAGTAGGGAACCGTATCATGGAACAAATAGGAAGTAGTTATCGTTTTGAACCATAAACTACAGGGTTAATGAACTCTGTTTGAAATATAAAAGTTAAACAATTAACCAGAAGTTCAATTAAAACAATTAAGACATAGGAGATACAGCGATGTCGAAACAGAAATTTGAGCGGAAGAAGCCGCATGTGAACATTGG
>DAOSUS010000138.1 GCA_035378955.1 Candidatus Hydrogenedens sp.
AAAATACGGCATGGACAAATGTAGAAAGAGCCATTGAGAATTTAAAAAAAGAGAATTTACTAAATCCATATAAAATAATTAAGTGTGATAGAAATCAATTGGAACAGGCTATACGACCTTCGGGATATTTCCGCCAAAAAGCAGAACGACTTATCATATTTTGTAAATATCTGATTGAAAAGTATGATGGGAAAATCGAAAAAATGGCTCATAAAAATATTTCTGAATTGAGAACGGAATTGCTAAATATAAAAGGTATTGGACCTGAAACGGCGGATGATATTTTACTTTATGCCTGTGGACATCGGATTTTTGTTGTAGATGCTTATACAAGACGAATTTTTTCAAGACATGGAATTCTCGATGAAAAACTAAATTACAATGAGATACAAAACTATTTCCATAAACATTTACCTCAGGATAATTATATTTATAAAGAATATCATGGCCTTATTGTCTGGACAGGGAAAGATTATTGTAGAAAAATACCTAAATGTTCAGAATGTCCCTTAAATAAATATCCTGTTTTTAATTGTGAACAAAGTGTTTGAATTATATTTTGAATAAATGTTATAATTACTCAACTTTTATTTGCCTGTCTATAATTCCGATTAATTTAGTAGAAAGTAAATCTATAAAAACTGTAAGAGTAATAATACTATAAACAATTAAATTAAGGAGAAATGTTATGCCATTAGTTCCTATGAGACAAATACTTGATGAAGCAGCCAAAGGTGGCTACGGTGTAGGTGCTTTCAATGTAAATAATATGGAGCAAATCCAAGCGATTATGCAGGCTGCAAATGATACCAACAGTCCTGTAATAATACAGGCAAGTCGAGGTGCATTGAAGTATAGTAAGATGATTTACTTGAAGAAATTAATGGAAGCAGCGGTAGAGGAATATCCACATATACCCGTTGCACTGCATTTAGACCATGGAAACAGTGTAGAAACTTGTAAGCAAGCCATAGAACTCGGATTTACTTCCGTAATGATAGATGGTTCGTTGAAAGAGGATGGGAAAACACCGAATACATACGAAGGTAATCTTGAAGTTACATTGAAGGTTATTGAATTAGCCCATCCGTTAGGTGTAACAGTAGAAGCAGAATTAGGTTGTCTTGGTGGAATTGAAGATGGTCATGGGGCAGGTTTATCCGATAAAGATGTAGAATCTCATTTAACAGACCCTGCACAAGCAGAAGAATTTGTAAAACAAACAGGTGTAGATGCTCTTGCTGTTGCTATTGGAACAAGCCATGGTGCCTATAAATCATCAAGAAAAGACCCCGTTACAGGGGAAGTATTACCACCGAAATTAGCTATGGAGCGTATCATTGAAATTCATAAAAGAATGCCAAATTGCCACATGGTAATGCATGGTTCCAGTTCTGTACCGCAAGAATTAGTAGATATTATTAATAAATATGGTGGCAAAATGCCGGGGACAAAAGGTATCCCATTAGAAGAAATTAAAAAAGGTATTGAAAATGGTGTTCGCAAGGTAAATGTTGATACGGATAGTCGTTTGGCAATAACGGGTGCTATTCGTAAGGTATTTTGGGAACAACCGGAAAAATTTGACCCCAGAGATTACTTAAGACCGGCTCGTGAAGCAGCATATCAAGTATATGTAGAAAGAATGAAAGCCTTTGGTCAGGCTGGACATGCAGGTGACTATAAACCGTTAACACTGGACGATATGAAGTCTTATTACAAGAAGTAAAAATTCCATTTCGAATAGTCCCTGAAATTTTTTGTAACGAATATAAATTACCAATCTTAAACAGGAAAGGATTGTTTAAAAATGTGCGGAATTGTAGGCTATATTGGTCCGAAAAATGCAGTAGAAATTATTCTTTCGGGACTACACCGTTTAGAATATCGTGGTTATGATTCAGCAGGTGTTGCTGTTGTAAATAATAACGGTTTAGAGTTTATAAAAAGTGTGGGGAAATTAAAAGTACTCGATGCAAAATTAGAACAACATCCGATACAGGGGCAATTGGGTATTGGACATACACGCTGGGCAACTCATGGGGAGCCCTCAGAGGTAAATTCCCATCCACATTTTGATACCAACATGGAAATTGCCGTTGTGCATAATGGCATTATTGAAAATTTCCATGAACTTCGTGAACAATTACAGGCAGAAGGTATCAAATTCAGAAGCCAGACCGATACCGAAACTATAGTTCATCTGGTAAGAAAATATTATGATGGAGATTTATTCAAAGCCGTTCAGAGAGCCCTTAAAGATTTGAGAGGTGCTTATGCTATCGGTGTTATTTGTAAGAATAATCCCGATGTATTGGTAGCAGCAAGAAATGGTAGTCCTCTCATTGTTGGTATTGGAGATGGGGAAGGATATATTGCTTCGGATGTGCCTGCCATTATGAAATATACCCGAAAAGTTATTTACATTGATAATGGACATGTCTGTGAGATAAAGAGGGATACTATTTGCATCGAAGATGTAGATGGGAATTCTATCCCTGTCCATGTTCACAATGTGGAATGGGACGATTCCGCAGCAGAGAAAGAAGACTATCCGCACTTCATGTTGAAAGAAATTTTCCAGCAAGCAGAGGTCCTTCAAAGCACACTTCGAGGACGGGTAGAAGAAGGGTCTGATAAGGTGCAATTGAGGGATATGAACATTTCTGAAGAGGAATTAAAAGCCTGCCAAAAAATTTATGTTGTTGCTTGTGGAACCGCATGGCATGCAGGAATGGTCGGTAAATATCTCATAGAAAAATTTGCTCGTGTTCCTGTGGAATTGGATTTAGCATCTGAGTTCCGTTATAGAGACCCAATTATTCCTCCCAATACAATTTTAATTGCAGTTTCTCAATCCGGCGAGACAGCCGATACCTTAGAAGCCATACGCATTGCGAAAAGTCGTGGTGCAAAGGTTGCTTCAATTGTTAATGTGGTAGGTTCCAGTGTTGCTCGAGAATCACATGGTGTTATTTATCAACAAGCAGGACCGGAAATTGGCGTGGCTTCT
>DAOSUS010000139.1 GCA_035378955.1 Candidatus Hydrogenedens sp.
TTCTGATAAAATATTTTCTAATTCTCTTTTTATACGGTCACATACCGCTACTGCATTTGCTTCCGATTCTTTTATTACTAATAGAACTACTCCTCCTTTTCCATCCAGGGCTACCCGTTGTGCTTTTTCTCGAGAACCAAATTGGACTGTAGCAATATCTTTTAGTCGCATTCCATCTTTATTAATTATTAGATTTTCAATTTCAGAGAGATTTCGATATTCACCGGATAAACGAGCAAAGTATTTCCTATCATTTTGAGTAACAGAACCAAGGGATATGTTAACAGATGATGTGCGAAGGGTGTTGAGGAGAGAAACGATAGGTATATTAAGACTATTTAGACGGTCTTGAGAAACCTCTATAAGTACTTCTTTTTCAGGAATGGGGGAGATAATTTGTATATCTGCGACTCCATCTAACCTTCTAAGACGGGGAATGAGAGATGTTCGGACTAAATATACATAATTTTCTTCATCGCCCGATTTAAATAATCCAACCGCAAAAACGGGAATAGAACCTGAACTAAATCGTTGAATGATAATTCGTTGGACTTCTTCAGGTAGTGTCATCTTTAGTCGTTCTATTCGGTCACGCACTTCTGCAGTTGCAAGAGTCATATCGGTATCAAGGTCAAACCACATATTTACTGTGCAACCGTTAGAAGAACTGGTAGTAGCAATACTCCTGAGTCCGGGAATCGTTCGAAATTCCCCTTCTACGGGAATGGCAATTTGCTGTTCGACCTGTTCAGGTGACCCCCCGGGATAAGGGATAAAACAACCTATGAAAGGGCGGTCAACTTTAGGGAGAAATTTTAAAGGAATACGATACCAAGAAATGAACCCTAATACCAATATGGATATGGAAACCATAATCATGGTAATAGGACGATTAATTGCTAATTTAGGTAACGACCAATCCATTTATCTTTTTCCCCTGTGGAACATAGTAGAAAACATATAATTTCCCATAGGGATTATCCAAAGTGTTAGAAGAGTACTTGAAGAAAGTCCTGCCATAACAGTTAGTGCCAGAGGTTGTCTTAATTCAGAACCTTCACCGTGAGATAACAACATAGGTAGTAAACCAAGGACAGTTGTTAATGTCGTCATAAGGATAGGTCTAAGTCGAACTACCGCCGCCTGCACGATAGCCTCATGTATTGAAAGTCCTCTGGAAACGAGTTGGTTTGTATAGTCAATCAGGACGATAGCATTGTTTACTACAATACCTGCAAGTACTATGGAGCCTAAAAAGACCATGACATTCAAATTTGTATTTGTCCAGAATAACGCTAAAACAACACCAATAAAGGCAAGAGGAACAGAGAACATAACCAGAACAGGTAACCAGATAGACTCAAATTGGCATGCCATAACCACATAAACAAGGAAAACTGCTAACATTAAGGCGAATCGTAAACTTTGATAGGAGGTTGATAATTCACGATTTTGACCACCAAGGGTCATGAAAAATTCGCGGGGTTTTTCTACTTCTCGTAATGTTTCCATGACTTCATTAGATACACTGGCTAAATCTCTACCTTCAATGTTTGCTGTAATTAAAACAACTCTTTTTTGTCCTATTCTTCGAATATCACTGGGACCTGTGTCTTCTATAATTCGAGCTACATCACAAAGACGAATGGGTGTTGCACCTTCCACTATGGATAATTGTTTTAAGTCCTCTATACTTTGTAAATAAACCTGGTCTGTGCGCACACGAATGTCTATCTTATCTCCTCCCCGATTAAATTTGGTTGCAATTTCCCCTTGTATTTCTTTTCTTAATTTATTAGCAACTTCCATCGGGGTTAGTCCTTTTTCTGCGAGAAGTTCTCTGTCCAATTGAATTAAAAGTTCCGGATATCCAGACTGTATTGAAATGTCCGCATCTTTTATACCTTTTATACCTTTTACTTTTTCAAGGCACTTTTCTCCAACAATTTTTAATATGTTTAAATCATCACCGAAAATTTGGACTTCCAAATCGTTTTTCATTGTAAATAGTGTAGGTAAAGAGAATACGATAGATTCTTCAGGAAGGGGTATTAATTTAGAACGGATTTCATCAATAATTTTGTCTTGTATTCTTGCTGTCTTATTTCGGTCTTTTAGTAAAACAGTAAATGATGCTTTATTTTCATTTTTTCCTTTACTTTCTGATTTGGAACTTTCTGTCCCAACCTGTAATGTGACCCGTTCAACGAAAGGATGTTCTTTTAGTAGATTTTCTATTCTTGATGCTTTTTGTAAAGTCTGTTCTAATTTTGTTCCTGCACGAGTTTCAAAGAGGATATTAAATTCTCCCTGTTTCATTGCAGGGATAACTTCCTGTCCAAGATTGGGTAATAAATTCAATGTGTAAACAAAAAGAGCAATAGCAAGAAATATAAAAATAGGTGAATATTTTAAACTATAAGAAAGTGAAATTTTATAAAAATATCGAAAACTTTCAAATCCGACATGAAAAATTTGCAGAGGGATATAAAGTGTCCAATGGATGACTTTCTTTAAGATAAGAAATAGGACGATTATGATAAATAAAAAGGGGAGAGAGAAAAGAATCGAGAAGAAAGTTAGAGGATACATAATAAGATTTAATATTAACCATGAAGTAAGTTTTAATAAAAGATTCAAGGGGAAGAAAACAATTCTAAGTATTCCTTTGATTGTAGATTGAGAAGGTTTAAATTTGAAAATTTCAAGAAAACTGGATTTAGATTTTCTCCAATGTCTTTTAATTATGAATATTAAGGTGTTTATAGATGAAGATATGATACTTTTGTGTTTTACATTTTTATAGT
>DAOSUS010000140.1 GCA_035378955.1 Candidatus Hydrogenedens sp.
TTAGGAGGAGGTCCCGACTTGCTTTATTGTGTATATGGAGAATGGACAGGTAAATACCTTGAAGGGAGAGCAGGGGACTCGTATGTTTTACTTGTAATATGGGATAAAGATGGCAAAGTTCATTCTCAGGCATTACATCAATTTGGAAGTGCTACACAGGATGAAAATTCACCTCACTATGCAGACCAGGCTTATCTTTTTGTAGAACGAAAAATGAGACCTGTCCATTGGGAGTTTGATGATTTGAAAGAACATATTTCGAAAGAATACAAACCTGGACAAGAAAATAAAAATTAATCATCTATAAATGAATATGCTCACTTCTTTTTGGAAGTGAGCATATTTTTATAATCGTTCTATTTAAACTCTTATCGAGTTATTGTCTGTAACGATTACGATTTCTGCGCGGTGCAAATTCCTCCTTCGGTCTGGCTTCGTTAACTTTAAGTTCTCTTCCACCTAAACTGGTACCGTTGAGTGCTTCGATTGCTGATTTTGCCTCATTGTCATCAGGCATTTCTACAAACGCAAAGCCACGAGACCTACGCGTATTACGGTCAGAAATGATTCGCGCAGAGTCCACTTTGCCGTATCTTCCGAACATTTCTTCTAATTGTTGTTCGGTAGATGAATACGGCAGATTTCCTACAAAAATATTCACTTGTGCATCTCCTAAAACATACACATTCTGTCCCAGAAGTTTATTAGCCTGTACCCTCAAAACCTGCTATCATATAGCACTCTGCTTTGTTCAGGCGGGGAACCAATGAATCACAGGATTTTTAGTACATCCCTAACCAATAAACCCCCTTGACATATTCAATTACAAGCCATACTATATCATATATCGAACTCAATTGCAAATTTTTATTTTTGGAAATATAAATTATTTTAATTTTGTTTATTGAATTAAAATATGTTAAACTAAAAAATATCTTTATGAAAACAACTAACACAGGTACAAAAACTAAAAAAATGAAACATAAATATTTTGTAAAATTTGATGTTTTTGTTTTTTCCCACCGATGTACCCCCTTCATGTGTTAGTAGTATTTCTCTCCCCTATTTTTCTTTTCTTTAATTAATTCAATAAACCAACTACAAACCAATAAATTTCAGGAGGATTTTAAGATGAAAGTATTTACAGATAACAGTCAATCTATTGGAAATACCCCACTGATAAGAATAAACAAACTTAGTCAGGGGACAAAAACTAAAAAAATCTTTGCAAAAATCGAAGGGAGAAACCCGGGTTACTCTGTAAAATGCCGTATTGGTGCTGCAATGATATGGGACGCCGAGAATAAAGGATTATTAAAACCTGGTGGCACTATTATAGAACCTACATCTGGCAACACAGGTATAGCTCTTGCCTTTGTTTCTGCGGCGAGGGGATATCGTCTTATTCTTACCATGCCAGAAACCATGAGTTTAGAACGCAGAGCAATGTTAAAAGCCTTTGGAGCCGATATAATTCTCACTCCAGGGGAAAAAGGAATGAGAGGAGCCATTGCTGAAGCAGAAAGAATTGCCAGTGAAAACCCCAATTATTTCATGCCGCAACAATTTAAAAATCCGGCAAATCCTTCCATACATTTCAGAACAACAGGACCCGAAATTTGGAATGATACGGACGGAACTGTAGATGTATTTGTGGCTGGTATAGGCACAGGGGGAACGATAACAGGGGTAAGTAGGTATATTAAAGAAGTATGTGGGAAAAAGATTATAAGTGTAGGTGTTGAACCTGCAGGCTCACCTGTCCTATCTGGTGGTTCTCCAGGTCCTCACAAAATCCAAGGAATTGGTGCAGGATTTAAACCCGATATTCTGGATTTAAATCTGGTGGACCGCATTGAAACAGTAACAGACGAAGAAGCCTTTGAAACAGCCCGACGATTAGCAAAAGAAGAAGGGATTATTGCTGGAATAAGTTCAGGCGCGGCTATGGCTGTAGCTATTCGATTAGCCAAGAGGGAAGAATTTGAGCATAAAGCTTTTGTAGTTATTCTCCCGGATTCTGGTGAACGATATTTATCTACATCTCTTTTTAATGGACAATAAAAAATAATTAAAAAATAAATGAAAGGGTAAAATTATGACAAAGCATCAATATCGTCAAGGAACTTTAGCACTTCATGCAGGACAGGTTACAGACCCCACAACTGGGGCTCGTGCAGTGCCTATTTATCAAACTACTTCGTATGTGTTTAAAGACAGTGAACATGCAGCTCGATTATTCGCTCTCCAAGAATTTGGCAACATCTATAGCCGAATTATGAACCCAACTGTAGATGTTTTTGAAAAAAGAGTTGCAGAATTAGAAGGAGGGGTCGGGGCTCTTGCTGTTTCTTCCGGGTCTTCTGCTATAACATTAGCAGTATTAAACATAGCACATGCAGGACAAAACTTTGTTTCTTCTAGTACCCTTTATGGAGGTACTTATAATTTGTTTGCTCATACACTTGCAGAATTAGGGATTGAAGCCCGATTCGTTGATGCAAGTAATCCGGAAAATTTCAAAAAGAAAATAGATGATAAAACACGATTCCTATATGTAGAATCCATTGGAAATCCCGCAAACGACATCGTAGATTTTGAAGGTATAGCTAAAATTGC
>DAOSUS010000141.1 GCA_035378955.1 Candidatus Hydrogenedens sp.
CATTTTACAGTTTAATCCAAAAACTAAAAACCCTATTTGTTCAGAGGTTTCATTTGATAATCCAAAATTAGACTTTGTTATAATAAAAACATGGAGTAAAAAACAAAATTTAATATAAACAAAATATTGTCAGTAAAAAGGAATTGTGGTATGAAAATGAATTTTGGGCATCTTGTTTTACTCATTACTTTACTTGCACTGTTTGGATTGTTTGTTTCAGAAACAGCAAATGCTTATATCCTCGCTGAATACTACACAGGTTATGGTTCTGGAGTCCCAAGCAATCCATTTCAAACCACATATTATCGTGCAAAGCGGCTTGAGTCTAATGTCGATTTCAATTGGGGCACGGGTGCTCCTGGGATTGCTGGTATTGGCGACAATTACTTTGCTATCGGTTTCCGAGGTATGGTTTATATTCCCACGACAGGAAACTGGACCTTTTATACCCAGAGTGATGATGGAGTAAGATTGCGAATTGACGGAACACTTAGAATAGATAGTTGGAATCTCATGGGGGGTGATGAACGTTCATCAGGACCATTTACCCTATCTGCGGGCTGGCATAAAGTTGACCTGGATTACTTTGAAAATGAAGGGGGGGCAGTTATCCGCTTGTTATACGAAGGTCCTGGTGTATCAAAGCAGGTTATTCCTGCCAGCGCCTTTGATATAAATAAAGGTGTTACTCAATTTCAGGGAATTCATGGAAGATATTACCGCTGGAGTGGCGGTTCTCCTCCACCCAGCCCATTTACTTATGGCAACTGGTCTATGAACCGTATCGACCCTAATGTTAATTTTAATTGGGGAACGAGCGACCCGCAGTTAAGTAACTGGATTAGTTCAGATTATTTTGCTGTGTGGTGGCATTCCAATATCTATATTCCAACTTCTGGTAACTGGACTTTTTATACTTATACTGATGATGGAGCAAGGCTATGGATTGATGGTACTCAACGAATTAACCAATGGGTTGACCAGGGACTAACAGAGGTATCTTCCGGCGCTATTTACCTTGATGCGGGCTGGCATAATATTGAAATGCAATATTATGAAAATGGTGGAGGTGCCACAGCAGAACTTCGTTGGGAAGGTCCCGGCGTATCAAAACAAGTTATTCCTCAAGCCAATTTAGGCATTTTACAAGGAACCGTTATTGCTCAATATTACAACGCAAACTGGAGTGGAAACCAACCTGCAAATTTTGCCACAGAACGGTATGAATTTGGTATCTGGCATGATTGGGGTACAGGTAGTCCAGAATATGGAGTTGTTGCGGATAATTTTAGTGCATGGTGGCGTGGAAAAGTATTAGTTCCTACCGACGGCACATATACCTTTTATGTAACCAGTGATGATGGTGTTGATTTATATGTAAATGGAACAAGATTAATAAATCGTTTAGGACAACCTCAATCTCCAACAGAATACAGTGGAAGTATTGCTCTTACAGGCGGAAGGAAATATTACTTTGATTTAAGATATGATGAACTTACCGGTGGGGCAGTTTGTCAAGTAAGTTGGTCAGGTCCAGGTATAAGTAAACAGATGATACCTGCATCTGCATTTTATCCTATACTTAACGAGGCACCATCGGATATAACGATATCTAATTCCACTATCGGTTCTAATCTTCCTGCGGGAACCGCGGTAGGTACTCTTTCTACCTTCGACATAGATAATGTTACGGGAGCAAATCCTCAACAAACATTTACATATACCAAAGTATCTGGTTCCGCAAATTTCGATGTAGTTGGCAACACCGTTAGAACCGCCGCTGCTAACTTGACACCTGGCAATTATACAATCCGCGTTCGCACTACCGATAATGGAACGAGGCCAGACAATTTGAGTTTTGAGAAAGATATAACTATAACTGTGGTAGATACTACACCACCAACGGTTACATCTGTTCAAGTAACGGCTGTCCGTTATGTAAATGTTACATTTAGCGAAGCCATGGGTGCAGGCATAACTACATCTACGAACTATGTCATTTCTGGCACGGGCAAAGGGACATTAGCCGATAATCCCAACAGTGTTTCGTTAGTATCGGGTAATACATATCGCCTTGCGTGGACCATAGGCGAGATGAGACAGGGTGGCGATATAACCATTACAGTATCGGGTGTCCGAGATATAGCAGGAAATCTGATAGGTACACCAAATAGCGGAACGCACACCGGTGGTGGTATATACATCGAGGCACCTTCTGTTTCCACGGTGACTGCTCCTACTGCAGTAAATACATCACCCATTACAATTAACTATTCTGGTGCATCGGATAATAGCAGCGGTATCAATACAATTGAATTATGGTACAAAAAAGGTTCGGGAGGAACATGGACAGATACGGGTTTGAGGTCTTCTTCTTACCCGTCAGGTAGTTTTGTATTTAATACATTTTCTGGGGAAGATACTTACTACTTTACCTTAGTACCCGTGGATAACGCTGGCAATCGTGGAGCAGAGGCAAGTGGTTCAGGTCAGGCAAATACAAAATACGACATAACGAATCCTGGGGTAGGGGCGATTAATGTATCGCCATATACGAATGGGACGCCGGTGCCGATTAATT
>DAOSUS010000142.1 GCA_035378955.1 Candidatus Hydrogenedens sp.
CATATATAAGATACTTTTCTAATCCTTTTTCCTTTGCCTTAACTAACTCATGAATACTTTTATGTCCCTCCTCTTCTACATTATGAGATATATCCACACGGAAAAGGTCTTCATGATAGGCTTCTTCTCTACGGGAGAGGATATTCATACAATTAAATGATTTGGGTTTGTAATCCAATTCAAATAATGTCCCACCGTCTTCGGGACTAAAATAAAAATTAGCAACAGGCGTTTCAAAAATTATTTCTTTTTTCCCATCACAATTAAAATCTGTCGTAGTGATAGAATGAGAATTAGAAGATATATTTAAATACTCATCAATTAATTTATCACTTTCAATTAAATTGCTATATACCGCCGTTCTTAAATGATTGAGATAAAGTCCTCCAAAAACTCCGTGCCAGTATGCACAATTACATTGTCCCTGAAATAATTTTCTCTGTGCCTTTTTAAGTAAAATATTTTCTCCATCTTTGTTTATTAAGTCATTTAATCTACGACTTGTTCTTAACATTCGTTTCTGCATATTATTTGATTCTTCATATTTGGATAAGAAACCTCTCCAAAAACCACCTCTGAAATAGCGGGAAGTCTTTTCCCAGAGTTCTGTATCACTTTGGAAATTTTTCTTTATTTTCAAATATTCTTTTTGTGATTTTGTAGGCAAAACCCACTCCATCATTTCATGGTATGAAGCACAAGGCAGATATACTCTACCGGTAGGAGGATTTTTGTCTATATATTCCGAATAAGTAATAGCCTTTAACCATTCCTTCTCTTTCGTAACAGATTCAAAAAAGTTATATAACCACTTTTCTTCATAAACACTATGGTATGTTCCTGGCCAAATACCAAATTTTTCACCATCGTCATGGAATACGGCACAAGCACTTTTATGGAGATTTGATTTTTCCTTCAAATAATCTATGGTTTCTACAATGGGTCGGAAAGGAATTGTATACCTTAATTTTTCAAGAATAGGGAAGACTTTAACAATGTGCCCTTCATGTTCTGTTAAGTAATAACCAAATAAATCATTAGGTTCTAAGCCGGCACTTAGAAAATGGGTATCATCAAGTGCGGTATATTCTATACCTGCTTTCGCTAATATTTTGGGAAAATAAGGTTCCCATACCCTTTCCGCTATCCACATACCTCTTGGTTTGCTGCCAAATCGTTCATTAAAAAAATTCTGCATATATAAAATTTGGTTAAAAGCATCTTCTTCGGGAATAGCACAGATTAAAGGTTCATAAAAAGCACCCCCCATTAACTCAATTTGTCCATTATCTACAAAGTGTCTTACCAAATCATAAAATTCAGGATGGTTATTATCTAACCAATCCCAAATAGGACCTGTTATATGTAAAGTTATATGAATATCTTGAAAGTCTCTCAATACTTCGAGGAAAGGTAAATAGGCTTTTTGATAAGCATTTTCAAAAACAAAATCAAAATTCCCTACAGGTTGATGTGAGTGTAAAGCAAAAATTAAATTTAATGGATTCATTGATACTACTTCCTATTATGTTTGTGGATGATGGGTGGTGGCTTGTTTAGAACGCTCTGAAAATTTTTGGTCTATGTCTATCCCTAATTCCCGCATACGACATTTTAATGCAGCTGCTTCTACAATAACCGCCAGATTTCGTCCCGGTCCTACAGGAACTTTCAAGTAGGGAACTTTTACATTTAATATCTCTTTTTCTGGCCATACATCTAAAATAATATGATAATCTTTCATCTTTTCTACTAATTCTATAATGAGTCCTACCTGTTTTCTTCTACGGATTCTACCTGCACCATAGACAGACAATACATTAACCACGCCGATACCTCGAATATGCATATAATGTTCTAATTGAGGGTCACTTTCAGCAATTACAATATCCTCTATACCTTTTCTTAATCTCACTACATCATCAACAACAAGACGATGACCTCTCTCAACAAGTTCAAGTGCAGTCTCGCTTTTACCAATTCCAGATTCACCAACAATAATCACTCCGATACCATAACAATCCACTACCGTTCCATGGATAGTTGTTTCCGGGGCAAACTTTTCCGCAAGGAATAGAATTGTTTTGCTAATTACCTGGTCTGTTGTAAGATTTGACTGCAGAACGGGGACACCATGGCAGTTACAAATATCTAAAAATATCTGAGGGGGAACTAATGAACGAGATAGAAGGAACGCAGGGATTTCAAATGAAAACATGTATTGCAAGCGATTTTCTATTTCAGCAGGGGAGAGCCGTTCAATATAATGTATTTCTGTATTACCTAAAACCTGAATTCTGTCATTTGCAAAATATTCCAAATAACCTGTCAAAGCCAAACCGGGACGATTTACATCGGCAGTAAATACCTCCCTACGAATACCTTGAAACCCTGCAATGATTTTCAATCCTAATTCTGATGCAATGGATTCTTTGAAGAGTGAGGCTACAGGAATAGACCCCCTTTTTCTAAAATTCATCTGTAAATCATATTCCCACATTCATTAATCTC
>DAOSUS010000143.1 GCA_035378955.1 Candidatus Hydrogenedens sp.
GTGTATATATTACCATCATTTTTAAGCCATTCCAATTGCCCTCTTACTGTCTTCCCGCCTTTAATAGATTTTATTTTTTTCCGATATTCTTCTTGCCCCATACTGTTTTCAAAGAAAGAAAATAGGGATTTCCCAAGTAATTCTATATTTCCTTTTCCTGATATTGTCTCTACCGCAGGATTGATATAAATAACAACTTCATTTTTATCCGTAATTAGCATACCCTCTTCCGCCGTTTCAACAGTTTGAATAAGTAAATCCCTTTGTTGTTCAGATTTTATTTTCTCTCGGTTCATAAGCGTAAGTGCTAATTGGTCTGCGACCTGACATGTAAACGATATCTCATCATCTTCCCAAAGATGTTTTTCCCCTGTATATTCAAAACAAATTACACCTACATTCTGTTCGCCCATTCGAATGCCAACATCTAACATAGATTTTATATCCAGCGGTATAAGGTAATTTTCACTATACCCCTTGGTTCTTGGGTCTTCCAGAGCATTGTAAGCATCTACATACTTGGCTCTCTTTAATTCCTGAAATTCATTGAAAAATTCTTCTTCATAAAGAATATACCCCGAAGCATGAAGTCCTGTATTAAGGTCATAATGGTCAACACAGACTAATTGAGTTCGTTCATCATTAAACAACCAAACATTCACCCGAGGAACTTTCAATTTTTTCCCTACTTCTTCTGTTATGAACTTTGCAAGTCCCTCAAAATTCCCCATGGCTACAAAGGGATTGATTGCAATACTTGTAAGAACATCCCTTTCTATAATTAATCTCTCATTTCTCTTTTTCTGTTTCTCTTCTTCCTTCCTTTGTTGAGTAATATCCCATAAATATCCCTGTAAATACAAGAGATTTCCATCATCCCATACACCCGTCCCAATTTCTTCTATCCAGACCCAATGTCCATCACGGTGCTGAATGCGATAGAACAAATGATAAGGAAGTTTCTGTTTTAATTTTTCATCAACTTCATTAAAAATATAGTCCCTATCCTCTGGATGAAAAATATCTGCCATATTTACTTTTGTTGATAAAAACTCTTCCTTCGTATAACCCGTGAGATTATAAACTGCATCAGTTAAATAAAGCATGGTATAGAATTTATCATTCTTACAGATGTATACCGTTCCGGGAAAATTCTCTGCAAGGAGTCTATACCGTCTTTCACTCTCTTCAAGGTTTGTTCTTGCTGTTTTAACTTGCTTCAATGAGTATTCTAAAATCTTATTCGTCTTTTTAGCTTTATAAGCATAGATAATGGATAAAATGGCAACAACAAACAAGGTCCAGAAAATAAGGAAAGAAATAATAAAATACCGTTGTCTTATAATAAACTCAATAAAAGTTTCTTTTTCCACTTCTTCAAAGGGAGGTAGTCGTAGTTTACGAATAAGTCCCTCTACAGGCATATAACTTTTATGAGGTATCCATCCTGCAGAATCAATACTTCGTGCTTCTATACTATCAGGAGGAATTTTTAAGAGAGCAAGAAGCATATTTTTTTTAACTTCTTCAGTGACAGTAGAATGGGCAATACAACATGCCTCCGGAAACACATCTGTGCTATGAGGGTATGGAATTACTTCGCTTTTTTTATTGTTTAGAATTTTTATTGATTTTTCTTTTATTTTCCCATCTTGAATAAATTTCCATAAATAAAAAGCACTTACACAACCGACATCTGCATTACCTTGAAGAACTGTTTGTAACACCTCCTCATGATTTCCTGCAATAACTATAGAATGAAAATCTCTATCAGGTTCTATTCCTTCTTTCTTAAATTCATAATTGGGAAGAATCCATCCTGCAAAAAAATACTTTCCAGGGATACAAACTTTCTTCCCGATAACATCTCGTAATGTGTTTATATCCTCACGGTTAGAATTACAAAAAATAGCCCCCGCTTGATATTCTACTATTTTTTCTGGACCTTTTCGGACCATCGTGGCTAAAAAACTATAGGCATTAACATGCTCTGCAATTATTGCTATGTAGGGATTACAAATAGCAAAATCGAGTTCTCCCCACGATAACGCTCTTATAAGATCATCATCAGAAAGACATAAAAATTGGAATTGATAATCGGGAAATTCATTTCTCAGATACTGTTCAAAAGGCTGAATATACTGTGAGTTTTCTATCGCACTTGAAAATTTTTGATAGCCGATAGTTATATTTTTATCTGAAACATCCGCATATAGATTGTAAGTATGTATATCAATATAGAAAACGATTAAAAAAAATATAAAAATCGTTTTTTTGTTTTTCATAAGATAACTTAATAAATTAAACCATTAATTTAAATACATTCATAATTTATTATACATAATAATTGACACTTTTCCAATTTTTTTATATAAATATAAAGTAAAAAGCATTTTATTAGAACAAATAACTGAATTAGAAAGATGATACTAATAAGACAGATGAGATGATG
>DAOSUS010000144.1 GCA_035378955.1 Candidatus Hydrogenedens sp.
GATTATAATAAACAATATCACATTCTTCATTCATGCATATATAATAATCCATATCTCCGACCATTTCTTCCAGTGTATCATCTACCAAATGCTTAACCGTAATATTTTTCACTTTGATTCCTGACCTATTACATTCAGGGCATGTGTTGTCATTCTCTATTTTATATGTTGATTGAAATTTGCTACCACAGCAACATTTATTCATTATCTCATTAGCCATTTTATTTTTCCTTCCCAAATTGAATATGGTAATACTTTTCCACCTAATGTCTTATCATTTCTTAATTCTCGTTTTCTTATAAAACCATATCATATTCTATTACCATTATATATTAAATTCTATTTTCATAAGTACCTTTTCTATTATAATTGGTTTCATTTGCATAAATAATTTATTATTTTCAAATTACCTTATTTTATAGCATGTACTCATGATAAAGTTCTGCTGTTGAATTAGGATAAGGTTAATTATATCTGCAGGTATTCTAAGGATATAAAAAACCGTGAAGGTTCACATGATTACTCCTGTAAACACCTCACGGGGAATCACCAGCGATTTTTTAATTTTTTAAACCTTATTTTCATTCATCAGACATTATAAAACATAGACAACAACAGAAGCCCAAGTATTTCTAAGATATTACTTTTTAATCTCTTCTTTTATATCTGTGAGAACCTCCAATATCTGCTTTAAAAGTTCTTTTGTTGTAGGTTCCTCGTCAAGTATATCTTCACTTTTTGTACCAGTCTTAATATCTTTCTGATTAGGGCTGCTAATAATCTGTACAGTAAAAATCGTTCCCTTCTTTCTCGTTGCTTTTTCATTCCATTGTTTGTCATATGCCAATATTTGCGATATCTTTTGAAGATATCTTGTCAATGTCCTCTCCCCACGGATTGGGTCTAATGCTCGATACGCCATCTTTACAGATATTCCATTATACTCAATTATCTCAAACATTCGGTCACCACTCCACTCATCATTTGCTTCCCTCACTGCATCTTCCAAATCATTAGCAAACTCATTTCCAGCATCAAACCTTACACCTGCTTTCGGTCTCGCAAGAGTAGCATAAAACTCAATGTTTTCATTAAACATACGCAACTCCTCCATTCATAAATGATATTTTGAATTCAGTGGTTTATTTTACATCCATTTTACAACAGTGCAAAACTGATGTCAAGTGGTTTAATAAAAATTCATTGGTTTAATTTTAATTCGCCATCAATCAAAATTCTAATAAAAAATTTAATCCCTTAACCTTTATACCTTATCCCTTCAACCTACCAAAAAAGTAAACCCCGCAGCAAAACAGGAGTTATCCTGCATTTACTACGGGATTATGGAATGAACTTTATTATCATAGAGTCAACTTTATTATCATGGAGTGGAGTTTATTTTAGTTATATACCATGATGACTTTTAACACAAGTTTTTTATTTCTGAAACTCTAATCTGTTAGATACTTTCTTTGCATTTTCAACCTTTTATATGATAAACCAATACCTATAAGTAAAGATGGAACAAAATTTGTAAATAATCCTAATAACGGCGTTATAGTTATATCTAAAAGAGAATAAGTTATGGTAAATGGAATATAGTAAAAATTGAATAGTATCCAGTATTCGCTTAATTCTTCAGGTATATTATTTAAAATTTTGCCGGTCCTTAAAAAGGTGTATAGCCATAATCCAACTCCAATAACCGTAATAATACTCCCTGTAAGAAAGTCATATTTTTTATCCATTTTTGTATCTAAAAGTGTTGTGCCTACATATACATAAGAGAGTATCAACACTATTACTAAAGGTACTCTAATTGCTATATAATTTGTATATTTGCCAATCGCAGGTGCAATTGCAACAAACATCAGCAAAAGGATGGAAGATACTCCTACAATAATTAAATGTGATATTAGTGCTTTAACTTTATTTTTCACTGTTCAATCCCTTCAATTCGTAATATTATATAAAAAGTTCTCTAGATTCTATTATCATTATACACTAAAATTCCATTCACATCACAAAAATACCTTTACTATTAATATCGGCTTTCATCTTCTCTAAAAATATCCATATTCACGACCATAACAAAAAATTTTCGTTATAGCATTAATCCCATTTTGACAGAATTTTGCCCCTTATTGTATATTTAAAATAATCTCCACTCCAGCCCCCACACCCTCAAACCCTTATCCCTTCTCGCCTTGAACCTATTTCCCTATTTCTTTCCAGATAATAAAGTCCGCTCTAAAATTCAATATTTTCATTCCATTTAATAACA
>DAOSUS010000145.1 GCA_035378955.1 Candidatus Hydrogenedens sp.
GACCGAGGATAAATGCGAATGGGGCAACGCATAGCAGGATGCCTATTCCCATTGGGTATCTTTCCCTGCGTCTATAATTCCACCTCAACCCCAGCACAATCACCATCAACACCGCTAAAAAATTGAAGAAGTCATATAACTGGAATGGAAAATCCCCTATTTTCAGTATAGGAAACATAGATTAGCCTCTTTTAAGTTTTTTAAAAGGGAAATAGTTTCTTTTCTGGCTCTTTGTAGCATCTACATCCCCCAACCCAGATAGCGGCGAGTTAGAAACATGAGTATTAATGTGAATGCAATACACCCTCCTACAAATATTACCCCCGTATACCTGCGATACCATGGGAATCGGGATTGTTTTTCTGTTTCTTCCAGAGTTTCTTCAGGTGGTTTTACCGGGCTAATAAATGTATTCTCATCTATCGGCTCGTTTACTCTTAAACTATTTTCATGAACTAATATGCGGGAATGACAAAATATAAAAGGAGTGTTATTCATAGGTAGAGTTCGGGCTATATACTCTGCACGAGATATTTTTCCTTGTTCTTTTTCTTGAAAAATCTGTTCAAACTTATTTTCTTCCTCTTTTTTTATTTCTGTTTTATAACTTATTTGCTCTACTTCTAAAGGAATTTTTAATTGGGGATGGAATCTTGAAAAATTCCATTCTCTATTTACAAACTCATAAGAATCGCAAGTTATTGTTTGCCCTAAAATATTCTCTGCTATTGGTCTTTCTTCAGAATTAAGAATAAAATATAGTTTGCTTACACTTCTGCATTTTATAATTCTGTCTTCATTGTCTATCCAGAAATCGTATTGATAAATATTTTTGTCTTCAAGTTGTGCTTCATGCCAGAGTATCTTATATCCTCCTTCTTCTTTGTAATTGTATTTACCATCTGTTTTTAAAAAATCAGAGAATGTTACGGGTATATCACCAATTTCTTCTCCACCTGATTCTTTAAATACATAAATAATACCTCCTTTACCCCAGAGGATTCTAGGATCCTTATATTGTAACACGAAAGGAGTCATTCCTACTATTCCTTGTGGAAAAGGGATAGTATTAGTTTCTTCTCCTTTGGAGAAAAGTTGATATCTTGTATATTTCCCTTTATAAAAATATTCATAGGTAGAGGCAAAATCATAATAAGTAAGAGATTTTTTCTCCTGTTGACCGTATATTTTTTGAATGCGATTATATAAGAATTCTTCTAAAATATTTTTAGGTTTATCCGTTTCTAATCGACTTATTTCTGATAATTCTTGTTTTATGTTAGATATTGTTACATCTTTAACGGGTTGAGTAATTATCAAGAGATAATTGTCTCCCGAGTAAATAAAATCTAACTGAAAAGTTCCATTCGTTCCACCCGGATAATTTTCCTCTATTACAGAAGTATAAGTTAACTTTACCGTTTGGATACGATTTTCTAATTCTTCACAAAGTTGAATAGTTCGTTTTACTTCTGGATGTTCTCTCGATACCTCACACGAAAATTCAGTATATGCTGAGCAACAAAGGTAAAATGATAAAACCAATAATCCATATGACTTTATTATTGTTTTCTCCACGAAAAACACCCTTTTAGTTTTATTTCAGTAATAATTTCTTATGAAGAAGGAAGGTAATTATCTACAGTTCCTACAATTTTATATTTGCAACCATTGTATACAGTAGCACAACCCAATTGGTTAGTTTGGTAGCATTTACTTTCATCTTTATCTAATTGACCTTTATAACATGTACCACAATTAGGAAACTCGCAACCATATTCTGAGTCTGAGCACCCTGTTGGAGTATGTGTGCAATCTTTTTCGGAACAAGGTTTCCCATCATTACAACCTCCTACAACAGTTCCAGAACATACTTGGTATTGATTTCGTGCACAGAAATATACCACTTCACTTCTTCTACAGACACATGTTGGTCCTTCTTGAGCACAATCAGGATTATATGGACCTGATGGTGGGGTAAAATCTGTCTTAGGACAATCTTTATTAATACAATCAAAGCCGGATGTGTTATCTTTTTGTGACATAGCGTAGACATGGGATTGGATAAAAATGGCCGTGATGCCACTGAACAAAAGCAGGATAAAAATCAGGG
>DAOSUS010000146.1 GCA_035378955.1 Candidatus Hydrogenedens sp.
GGGAACCCAATGAAGTAAAAGGATATATCCTATTAGGTATGGCTTATGCTCAGTCCGGAAACAATACATCCGCCATAGAAACATGGGAAAAAGCACTGGAAAAAGACCCCAATCTAATAAATGTTCAGGTGAACCTTTCAAGTGTGCTTATCCAGCAGAAACAATTCGAACGAGCAGAAAAAATATTGAAAAATATCCAGGGAAAAGAGCCCTCATTAGAACCGACAATACTGTCAAATCTGGCTTCATTATATTTTGCACAGGGGAAATGGAACGAATCATTAAAAGAACTTACAAAGTTAGAGCAACTCCAGCCCCAGAACTATTTTGTCAAAGAGCAAATGGCAATCGTGTATTACTATTTAGGGGATTTCAACCGTGCCCGAGAACTTGTTCAAACCTGCCAAAAAGGAAACCATCCCATTAACCCCCAATTCCTCCAGATACTCGAACAGAAAAAGTAGTCTTTCCTCTTTCAAAAGGCAATCTAATAAAACAATAACAACAGCGTATTAACAACAGGTTCAAGAGCCGGAGGTTTTGTTGGATATTTGACAAATTCTACATGCCCATCCATATACAATACATTACAACCACCGGGTATATGATTGTATAAGGATATTCCCTGCTGGGAACCTATTTGGTCAAACATAACGATAATCTCACTTTGGGCTAATGCCCCGATACCCGGATTATTAATATCCGTTATCATAAACCGCTCGATACCTTCCCTTATTCGATATACCGTATTTCCTCCGCCATTCCCGCAATGGTATTGTTGAATTGAAGGACCGGTTATATCCTGGTCAAGAGCCTCACGAATCGCTTTTCTCTGTTCTTCCGTAGCCGATACCGGGTCCAGCAATCCTTCCACCGCCACCAGATTGTTCGATGCTAATTGATAGGCCGCCATAATGAATTGTATCGGGAAAGTATATTCTGCATAGAAATCTGCTCCCAAAAGACTAATAAGAATACTGATTTCCGGTAAAGTATTTAATACGGCGACTTCTTCCTGCTTCGCACCCATTCTGTCCAGAACCCATCCATAATAGATATAACTTGCAGCAATGGATGTAACACTCCCCTTCTCCCAGAGATAATAGGGAAACTTCCAATCCCCTGCACGAGCAAAAGAAGTATCCTCAGAAAATTTTAAGTCTCGGATAGAGTCCTGAGCATCCGAAGGACAAATAATAATCGAAGGGTCGGTAAGGTATTCGGGATAAATACAATGAACCATAGGTCCGGGTGCGGCAAAGGCATCCATACGATTGGGACGGTCAGACAAAGGCATGATTTCTATCTGAACAGGGGGATAGCGTTCTGCTTTATTCTCATTAGCATACATTTTGAATATTGTTCCCCATTGTTTCAAATTGTTCTGACAACTTGCCCGACGACTTGCCTCCCGTGCCC